>DNAU01000083.1 GCA_003491925.1 Chloroflexota bacterium | reverse complement strand
TGCCCTGAGCATCTTTGGCCTCCGTGCCCAGCGGGCCGCTGCTGAACAGCCAGAGGGGCCGGGCGGCGAGGGCGTCCCGGTTGCGCCGCACGAACTCGGTCGCCGGCGGCAGCCACTGGCCAACGTAGGCGGCGCTGCCGATGACGAAGGCGTCATAGCCGGAGAGGTCGCCGACCGAGGCCAGGGGGCGCTCGTCCACCGTCCGCCCGGACGCCCGCAGCGCCGTGGCGAGTCGGTCGGCGATGCCCTGGGTGAACCCGTGCCGGCTCGCGTAGGCCACCAGCACCGATCCGGTGGCGTGCCCCCCGTCCCCCGCCGTCGCGGGCACGGTGCGCTCCCGGGCGGGCGCCGGGGGGGCCGCCACCGCGTGGTGGGCGGCGGACAGCACCCACATCACGACGAGCCCGATCATCAGCGCCGCCAGCGTCCCCCAGCCGTCCCCGACCAGGGTGGCGATCCCCAGCCCCAGAAGGACGGCGCCGACCAGGCCGACGAAGCTGGTCCACAGGCCTGGCTTCTGGCCATAGGCCGCCGACATCGGGCAGAGCAGCACCGTGCTGATCAGCACGATCGAGGCCATGGCCCGGGGGTCCTTGATGAATCCGACGCTGCCCAGGTGGAGCAGCGCCGCGTACGTCGCCAGGTCGGCGAGCACGACGACCAGTGCCACACCATCTCGCCACCGCTGGGCCGGCACGCCCCGGTTGTTCATCGCTCCCATCTCGCATCCCCCTGGTGACCCACGCTCGGCGCCCAGGGTCGGCCATCCGGGGAGAGGACGCCAGAGACGGACGTCCGGCCGCGGTGATGCCCGGCGATGCCGAGGGCAGGGCTCAAGGTCCCGACCCCACCGCCCGCGCTCAGCCGCCGAGTACGATCTCCGCGACCTGGCGGACCGCGGTCACCTCGGGCCGGACGTGCACCAGCAGAGTCGTCAGCAGTGAACGCCTCCACTCCGCCAGCTCCTCGCGGATCTTGGCGGCGGGGCCGATCAGGGCAACCTGCTCGACGACGGCGGTGGGGATGGCGGCGGCGGCCTCGCGGGTGCGTCCAGCCGTCCAGAGCTCGCGCACCTGGGTGGCCACGCTCTCGTACCCCATCCGCACGAACGCGTTGTAGTGGAAGTTGCGGCCGCGCGGCCCCATCCCCCCGATGAACCGGGCGAAGAGGCCCCGCAGCCGGTCCGCGGCGGCCTCGACGTCGTCGTCGACGATCAACGGGACGGTGCCCAGGATCTCGAAGCTCTCCGCGGCGGCGTGGGCCCCCGGGCGCGCCGCGCCCTCGGCCAGAGCCAGGCGGTAATGAGCGTCGTGATGCGGCGAGTAGTAGGTCGCCATCCAGCCGTCGGCAATCTCGCGGGCCAGGGCGACGTTCTTCGGGCCCTCGGCGGCGAGCACGATGGGGAGATCGGGACGGAGCGGCCGCACCATGGAGAGGAAGGGCCGGCCGAGCCCTGAGCCTCCCCGGAGGGGCAGCGAGAGGTACCGGCCCTGGTACTCCACCGGCTCGCGTCGGAGGAGCACCCGGCGGACGATCTCGACGTAGTCGCGGGTCCGCCCGAGCGGCGGGTCGAAGGGCTGCCCGTACCATCCCTCGACCAGCTCGGGCCCGGAGACACCGAGGCCCAGGACGAAGCGGCCGCCGGAGAGGTGATCGAGTGAGAGGGCCGCCATGGCCGTCGCCGCCGGGGCCCGCGCGGCCATGTGCATGATGCACGTGCCCAGCCGCATCGTCGTGGTGTGCGCGCCGATCCAGGCGAGCGGGGTCAGGGCGTCGGAACCGGAGGCCTCGGAGGTCCACACCGACTCGTAGCCGAGGGATTCGGCCGCGCGCACGGCGTCCAGCAGGCCGGGCGGCGGACCGGCTTCGTCCCAGAAGCCGAGGAGCAAGCCCAACTTCATACCCGAGCCACGCTACTCCCGCCGCGGCGCGGCGTGCTCGTCGCCGGTAGTGCGACTGGACCACCGGAACATGCCCAGCCCGTATCTGTCCGCGGCCGTGGGGGACGGCTATGATCGTTGACGAGGAGCACCTCTGTGACCAACTACCCCGAGCTCGCCGATCCCGGCCCACCACTGCGGATTGCACCCGCCAGCGTTACCGTGCTCCTCCTCGACGACCATGCGGTCATCCTGGAGGCCCTGAGGGCGCTCATCGAGAGCGACGACACGGTGGTCGTCGTCGGCACCGCGAACCGCGTCCAGGACGCGGTCCAGCTGGCGAAGGCGACGCATCCGCAGGTGGCCGTCGTCGACGTCAACATGCCCGACGGCGGAGGGTGGGCGGCGGCGAAGGGCCTGCTTGAGGTCTGCCCGCACATCCGTCTCGTAGCTTTCTCGTCTTTCGACAACCCGCTGGTCACGCGGACGATCACGGCGGCGGGAATCTCCGCGTACGTCACCAAGGGCTCCCCGCTCGAGGTGCTGCTCGCGGCAATCCACGGCGAGGACGTGATGCCGGCACCGCCGCAGCGAATGTCCCTCATCCGCAGGACCGCCGGGGTGACGACGGACTAGATGTGAGCCTCCGGGACCTCGGCCGGCGTGCGCTGAAGTCGGTACCAGCCGAACCCTCGGCCGCCATCAACGTCCCCCGACTCGTCGACCGTGAACCAGCGAGCGAAGCGCCGACCCACGTCGGCCGTGCCCGTTCCCGGCGCCCCGATCAGCCGCCAGCTCGCGGGGATGGACCGGAACCCGAAGAGTAGGAACGTCGCCGCCAGTGCCGCGGCTCGGGCGACTGCCTCGGCGTACCGCTCCCTGCCAACCTCGGAGAGCCCGTGGTAGCAGCCGACGTCGAGGATCAGGTCGAACCGGCGGTCATCGAGGAGCGCGTCGAGGCGCGTCACATCGCCGACGCGGAGGTCTGCCTTCACCCCGGCCTGCTCCGCTCGCCGCCGCGCCCTGGCGATCGCGGAGGGCACGTAGTCGATCCCGACCACCTCCCAGCCCAGACCGGCAAGGCGGACAGCCGACGTCCCCGTTCCGCAGCCAAGGTCGAGGAAACGGCCCGGCGACAGGTGTCGAACCACGTCGACGAGGACGTCGGGAGCCCGCCCCGTGTCCCAGTTCGGTTTGCCATGCGCGTAGCTGAGCCGGTAGAAGAGCCGGCCTACCCTCTCTCGGATCATGGGGAGTTCCCCTCAGCTGTTCGATGCTAATGACTGACGGTCAGTCATAGAGTAGCCGGTCGGCATCCTGGCGTCAAGACCCTTTGCTTCCAGGGCGATTCCCAGCTACACTGACGGTCAGTCATATGCGTACCGGAGAGCCGAAAACGAGGTGGAGGCCCGCCCGGCATGTCCGCCTCGGCTCCGCGGCCCGCCGCGAGGCAATCCTCGAGGGCGCACGGCGAGCGCTGATCGCGGGGGGCTTGGCCGGGACGACCATGGACGACGTCGCGGCGGCGGCGGGCGTCGCCAAGGGCACCCCCTACCTCTACTTCAGTTCCAAGGCCGACCTGATCGAGACCATCCGTCTGGAGTACGGCATGGACCTGCTGGCGCAGGGCGGCGGCGTTCTCGACCCGGAGGTGGCGTCAGGCGAGCCGGCCACCCAGCGGTTGGAGCGCTTTGCCCTCTCGATATTCGACTTCGCGGTCGTGCACCAGGACCTCCACCACGCACTGTTCGAGGACTCCCGGGCCTCCGAGGGTGAGCACCTCCAGCCGGTCACCGCCACCGTCGAGCGGTTCCTGGAGTCGGCCATGGCATCGGGGGAACTCGGCCCTGGGAGTCCCCGCCTGCTGGCGCACGTGCTCGTCGCTGGAGCTCACGCCGCGATGGTGCCCGCGATGCACCGGCGCCCCCCGGACCGGGAGGCATTCCTGACCCTCACGCGCGATCTGGTCCATCGCCTCTTCCGCTGATCCCGCGACCGGTCGCGATCAGCTGAGGGAGCGCTCGCCCGACGCCACCCGGTGGCCGGCGAGCGCGGCGGCCGGCTCCGCCGCGCGGCGCAGAGATCGGACCTCCTCCTCGCGCGCCGCGAACCAGGCCAGGCTCGCCGGCAGGACGAAGGGGACGAGGAGCAGCCGCAGCCAGTCCCAGAGGGTGTTGCCCCGGTACCCCGTCCACCCCCAACCGAGGGCGTACCCCCCGACAACGGTCAGGACGAAGGCCGCGAGCACGGCCAGGCCGGCACGGCGCCAGCGGCCCTCCCAACGGGTGTGAGTCGTGAACCACAACGGCAGCGAGGCGATGACCAGAGGGAGGGCCAGCAGCTCGAGCCAGTCCCAGAGGGTGTTGCCGGAGAAGCCGGTCCAGTCCCAGCCGAGGCCGTAACCGCCAACGACGAGGATTGCGAAGGCGACAACGATCACCGCCAGGACGGCTCGCCACTCGATCATCCACCGCTCACGGGTTCGGTACCAGATCGGCAGAGTGGCCAGCACGAGCGGCAGGACGATGACCTGGAGGAGATCCCAGAGCTGGTCCTGACCGGTGACCCCGGTCCAGGCCCAGTGGAAGCCGTACCCGCCGACCACCGAGACGCAGAGGGCGACGACGCCGATCGGCAGCACCCAGCGGATCGCCGCTGTGGCCGCTGGCTCGGGTGCGGTGGAGGTGGCGGCAGTGGCGGCGGCGGTTCGAGGGGCGGCGACGTCAGCGGCGGTCGCGAAGGTGCTGGTGCCAGTGGCCGCCGGGGTGATGCCGGCGGTGGCAGGAGCAGTGCCGGGGGACGCAGGGTCGGCTTCGAGCGCAGCATCGGAGGCGGTACCGACTGCCGTCTCCGGCCGTGCGGAAGCGGTGGTGGGGGGCTCTCCCGTCGAGAGACATCATGCCTGGTCGCGGCGCGAGCGCCAAGCCGGGTGGGAGGTTGCGGGTCAGCGGCCGGCAGCAGCGGTCAGTGCCGACCTCCTCCGGCGTCTCGTACCAGCGGACGCGCTCGCCGATGCGACTGCGCATCTTCCAGACCATGCTGTTGGGGGCATCGTCGATCGCAGCCCGGATGGCCGCGATTCCAGAGCGGCCCGCATTCCACGTTCCCGCCATCGTCTACGGCGCGAGCAAGGCCGCCGTCTCGATGCTCACTCTCCAGTATGCCAAGGCGCTGCCGGACATCAAGTTCAACGCGGTCGAGCCCGGCCACACCGTCACCGATCTCGGAGGAGGAGGCAGCGGCGGCCGACCCGTCGAGGAGAGCACCAAGGTCATCGTCCGCATGGCCACCATCGGCACGGACGGCCCCACCGGCACCTTCCAGGAGGACGTGGGCGAGCTCGCCTGGTAGTGCTCGTCCTTCCGCGACCCCTCGGCCAGCA
Organism: Chloroflexota bacterium; assembly: GCA_003491925.1. Taxonomy (GTDB): domain Bacteria; phylum Chloroflexota; class Dormibacteria; order Aeolococcales; family Aeolococcaceae; genus Changshengia. The sequence goes on along the minus strand of DNAU01000083.1, from coordinate 7,382 downwards.
ATCACGGCAAGCTCATACGGCGAGGGGCTGCGCCTCCGCCAGGGCCGGTGCACTACCCGAGGTCGGCGAGCAGGCCGCTGCGCGGGGCGAGCAGGGTCCGCCCCGGCAGTGACTCGCCGGCCCGCCCGCCGTCGGTGGCGACCACCACCCGCCCGCTGATCCCCGACACCTCCACCAGGCCGTCGGTGAGGTTGACGGCGATCGCATGCGCCGTCCCGCGCCGCCAGGCCAGGACGCCCTCCGGCGAGGCCAGCCAGGTCATCTCGCCCCGGCGCAGCTCGTCGCGATCCGCCCGCGCCGCGAGCAGGTCGTGACAGAGGCAGAGCGTCGAGTGCGGGTCAGCTCGCTGGCCGGCGACGGAATTCCTGGTGCAATCCCCGAGGGGCAGCCAGGGGGTGACCCCGGGGCGGGTGAAGCCGCCTCCGGGCTGGGCCGACCACTGCATCGGCGTCCGAGCCGGGTCGCGACGCCCACCCCGGTCGCGTCGCCGGTTCGCCGGGACCTCCACGTCGGTCATGCCGATCTCGTCGCCGTAGTAGAGGAGGGGGGTCCCCCGCAGGGTGAGCAGGAGGAGAAGGGCGCAGCGCGCCAGCGCCTGGTCCCCGCCGCACCAGCGGCTGGCCAGGTGGCCGTCGTCGTGACTGGAGCCGCACCAGAGCGGCCACGCTCTCGGGGGCAGGGCGGCCAGGGTCGCATCCACGGTCGTCCGCATCGCGGCGGCGGTGAGTGGCGTGCGCAGGAAGGGGATGTTGAGGGCGAGCTGCAGCTCGTCGCCGGCTCCGTAGAAGGGGGCCAGCCGCTCCACGGCGCCCACGTAGGTCTCCCCCAGCAGCAGCCGGGGAGGGTCGAGGGAGTCGGCGAGGCGGCGCCAGGAGCGGAGGATGTCGTGGAGCTCGGGGCGCTCGGCGTTCATGAGCTGGCGCTGGCCCCGTTGCCGGCTCACCGGATCGTCGTCGGGGTGGAGGGACGGGTTGTCGCGAAGCCGGTCGTCGACCACCAGCTTGTGGGCCACGTCGACGCGCACCCCGTCGGCGCCGCGGGCGAACCAGCTCGCCAGGATGTCGAAGAACTCGTCGCGGACCGCGGGGTTCCGCCAGTTGAGGTCCACCTGCTCGGGGAGGAAGGAGCTCAGATACCACTGACCGCTGGGCGGGTCGAAGGTCCAGGCGCTGCGGGGCAAACCGCGCTCCCGGAAGTCGCTCAGCCAGTTGTTCGGCGGTGCGGCCCCCCGCCCGTCCGCCCAGACGTACCAGTCCCGGCGCGGCGCGCCACGCCCCGCCCGGGCCTCCACGAACCACGAATGCTCGACGCTCGTGTGGTTGGGGACGAGATCCAGCAGCACCCGGATGCCCCTCTCGTGGGCCGTGGCGATCAGCGCGTCGAGGGCCACATCGCCACCCAGCGATGGCTGGACCCGGCGGTAGTCGCTGACGTCGTAGCCGAAGTCGGCGTCCGGGCTCACCGAGGTCGGGGAGAGCCAGATGGCGTTCACCCCCAGCCAGCTCAGGTGGTCGAGACGGCCGGTCAGCCCGGGGAGGTCGCCGACCCCGTCGCCGTCCGAGTCGGCGAAGCTGCGGACGTAGACGTGGTAGAGGACGGCATCACGCCACCAGTCCGGCGCCTCATCGCTCACCTGGCGCGACATAGCGGGGCTGCCGGCATGGTCGGATGGTAGCCGGACCGTGGCCCACCGCCGAGGCCGCTCAGAGGACCGGCGAATACGGTGCTCCTCGTGCCGGAGGGGTCCGACCCGGGGAACTCCGCCACCGCGACGGCCTGAGCGCGGCGAGCAATGGCGTGTCGCACTCAGACAGGCGTCACCAGCTCGGTGCGCAGCTCGTGAGCCCCGTCCTCCCGGGTGGCCTCGTAGTAGAGGCGGTACCCGCCGAAGGGTAGCGGGACCAGGCTGACGTAGCGGAGGCCGCCCCGTCCGTGGGGCGAGGCGGCCACCGGACCCTCCCCGTTCGCGGTGAGACCGACTGGCGATGTCCCCGTGGCCAGGCCGGTGCGCTCCTCGAAGTTCTCGGCGGCGCTGGCGCGGCCATCGTAGAGGGCCATCCAGGCTCCGCCCCGTCGCCACACCGCGGTGACCCGAGTGCCGCGCGCGTCCCACCCGGAGGCTCGGGGCCGGAGCGCGATCCCGTCCCACCGCCACACCAGGCCGTCCGGGCTCACCGCGTGACTGGTCCACATCCGGTCGGTGGCCCCGGGGTCGTCGAGGGGGTGGATGCAGGCCCACATCTCCCAGCCCGACCCCCGCCGGATGATGACCGGGTCCTTGACCGCCGCCCCGGTGTCGCCGGGCAGCACCATGCGCGGCCGGGCGGCGGGGAGGGCCTCGAGGCTGGCCGCCTCCAGCAGCTCCACCCGCCAGTGCTTGGTGCCGGGGGTGGCGCAGCTCAGGTAGAGCCGCCAGTGCCCGTCGGGGGTGCGGGCCAGGGCCGGTCGCTCCAGCGACTCCGCGCCGAGCAGGTCCTTGGAGATCACCGCCACCGGCTCGAAGGCGACCTGATCCGCGGAGCGGGCGACCACGACGTCGACGCCCCTCCCCTGCTCCTCCGGGCGCCGCACCCGGTAGGCCAGGTGCATGACGCCGTCGGTGAGGAGCGCGGCGGCGGCCCCCGCCCAGTTCCCCGGGCCGGGCCCCGGCGCCGGGACCACCACCTGGGAGGCGCCGAAGCGCGGGATCGGGGGCGGAGCCGCCATGCCTTCCATCAGCTCGCCGCCGGCCCCGGGGGCCGGGTCTCGCCGGAGAGCACGGTGGCGACGAAGGAGGCCACGGTGTCATCGAGCCCGACGTCGTGGCCGGCCGCCTCGGAGAGGTACCAGCGGTGGTCGAGCACCTGGTGGAAGAGCTCGGCAGGCTCGAGCCGGCCGCGCAGCCGGCGGGGCACCGCGGCCACCGTCCGCTCGAAGACCTCGGTGAGCCAGCGGCGGGCGGCCGCACTCTCCGAGATGCCGGCAGCACTTCCGCGCTCCAGCTCGGTGCGGTAGCGGGCGAGGTCGTCGAGGAGGCGACGCGCCTGGTTCTCCTGGACCGCGAGACCGGTCAGCGCCTGCAGGGTCCGGACGTGGTAGCCGGGGTCGACCACCCGCGGATTGAGCCGCAGGCGGTAGCCACCCTCCTCGGCGAGCACCTCGACCTCCTCGACGGCGAACCCCAGGGCGTTGAGCTGGCGCACCCGCTCCTCCACGCGGTAGCGTTGGTCGGGCGCGAAGCTCACCTCCTGGGTCAGCTCCCCCCAGAGCCGGCGGTAGCGCCGCTCCATCTCCTCGGCCGTCGCCAGCGGGTCGAGGCCGTGATCGACCCCCTCCGCGGAGAGGTCGAGCAGCTCGCCGGCCAGGTTCTCGCCGGCCACCACCAGGTCGTGGGATCGCTGCCCGTCGCTGAGCTGGGGATGCAGCTCGCCAGTCTCGGTGTCGACGACGTAGGCGGCGAGATCTCCCGCGTCGAGGCGAAAGAGGGTGTTGGAGAGGGAGCAGTCACCCCAGAAGAAGCCGACCACGTGCAGGCGGACCAGCAGGTTGACCAGGGCGTCCAGCAGTCGGTCGGCCGACCCTCCCAGCTCCGACCCGGTCTGCAGCGCCCGGCGATAGGGGAGCGAGAAGCCGAGGTGCCGGGTGATCAGCACCGCCTCCAGCTCGGAGCGAGCTCCACGAGGGCCGCCCGCCACGCGCCCGGTCCCACGACCGGTCACGAGGGCGGCGACCTCGACCACCGGGATCAGCAGCCGGTCGAGCTCGGCGAGCAGCCGGTACTCGCGCTCCGCCAGCCTGGTGGGAAGCTCCTTCAACGCATAGATTGCCTCCCCATACCGGACGAACCGAACCACGTGCCGAGATATCCCGCGGGGGACGTCGACCAGGCGGTCGTGCCGCCAGCTTTCCAGCGCGAGCTGCCAGGGCAGATCGAGGAAGTCGGGGTGACCAACCCGTCGCATCATCTGAAAGGTGGCGCCCCGACCGCTCGTCCTGCCCAAGGCTTCCAACTCCCGGTCGACGGCCCACAACGAGTGATGGCCCGGGACCCTCTCCGGGTCCCGGGCCACCGCGTCGAGGATGTCAGTGGCCCAGCGCGGCTGTGGCCTGCGACTGCATGGTCGCCTCGATGGAGGAGATGTTGGAGGCGCTCGGGTTGCCGACGAAGTTCTTCATGTCGCTCCAGAGGTCGCTCTCCCAGCTGCCCTGGAGGTCGTCAAGGCTGAAGACGAAGGCAGTGGCGTCGACCAGCCCCTTGGCGTCGGCCTGGGAGACCGGGTCGGGGTAGGAGCTGAGCGGCACCTGGTTGTTCGGCGAGGCGAAACCGCCGGCGTGGGCCCAGATCTCAGCGCCCTCGGGACCGGCCAGATACTTGATCAGGGCCTCGGCCTGGGGAGTCTCATTGAGCAGCATGCCCACGTCACCCGAACCCTGGACGGCGCTCGCGTTGGCGCTGTCCGCCGCCGGGGCCGGGAAGGGGAAGAAGCCGTAGCAGCCTGCGGCGGTCGACGACGGGGTGCAGCCGCTCGCGGTAGGGCTGGACACCGGGGTGTAGGTGCTGGAGTTGGCGGTGATCTCCGAGACCACGAAGTCGGCCTCGATCACCATCGCCGCCTGGGGCTGCGTGCCCTCCTTGGGGAAGACCTTGTCGACGCATTCGGGGTAGGTCTGGCTCAGCGCGCCGGAGGTGCCGCCCAGCAGGAAGGACGGCTGGCCCACGACCTGCGCCATGGTGGTGAAGGCGGTGGTCACGCTGGGGTCGGTCCACGGGATGTTGTGGGCGGCCAGGCTGTCGTACTTAGTGGCACCGGCCGTCTTGAGGTAGACGTTCTGCCAGAGGTCGGCGATCGGCCAGCCGATGTCGGAGCACAGCGAGAACGGAGTGATGCCCGCCGCCTGGAGCGTGGTCGCGTCGGAGACCAGCTGCTCCCAGGTGGTCGGCGTCGAGGTGAGCCCGGCAGCGGCGAACTCGGCCGGGTTGTACCAGATCGTGTTCTTGTTGGCTCCCTTGAACCACACCCCGTAGAGGGTGCCGTTGTGACTTGCCAGCGTGTTCCAGGCGCTGCTGTAGTTGTTCACCAGGTTGCCCAGGATGCTGGCCAGCGGCTTGATCTTGCCCTCACCCGCCAGCGTGTTCAGCTCACCGGGGTCGGGCACCAGGGCAACGTCCGGCGGCGCCCCGCCGGCGATCGACGCGTTGAGCGCCTCGTCCATGTTGCTGCCCTTGCCGGTGTAGTTGATGGTGATCCCGGTCTCGTTCTCGAAGGGGGTCATCGCGGCCAGGAAGTCGTCCTGCTCGGTGCTCGTCCACTCCGCCCACACGGTGACCGAGCCACCGATGTGCGACGACGACGCCGAGGCCGACGGCGTGGTCGACGAGGAGGTCGAGCCACACGCAGCCACTCCAAGGGTCACCAGAGCCGTCGCGGTGGCGAGGCGGCTCATTGGTTGTAGATGTCTCATCAGGGATCTCCTCTCCGTTGCTCAGCGCATGCGAGCCGCCCGCCTGGCGGGCCTTCACCTCTGTGGGCACCCTAACGTTCGCGATGCGCTCCCACTATGAGCCGAATGGACAGAGAGTCCTGTCCCCCAACCGGGTGATGGGCGAACGCCGTCGGCCGGGCTAGCATCTGCCGCACGCCGACGCGCATGCGGCGACACCGGGGACCACCCGGTGGAAGCGGGTGCGCGCCTCCATGAGCCGGGCGAGGAGGGTGTCGATCATGGCCGCGCTGCCGCGTCGTCGCAGCCTGGTGCTACGCCATGCAGTGGCCACGCCCGCCGCGGAGCCGGGCGGTGCCGCGACTGCCGCCGACGCGCTGGCGGAAACGGGCCGGCCGCCCGGCGGAGGCTGGCGGAGCCACCTCGGCTCGATAGTCTTCCTCGCACCGGCGGCCATCTGGCTGGCCGTCATCGTTGGCTACCCGCTGGTGGAGAGCATCCGCGACAGCTTCTATGACAACTCCTCGACCAGCTTCGTCGGGCTGGCCAACTACAGGACGGTCTTCTCCACCGCCGACATCCTGGTCACCTTCCGCAACAACGTGATCTGGGTGGTGGTGGCCCCCTTCCTGCTCACCTTCCTGGGGCTGGTGTTCGCGGTGCTCACCGAGCGCATCCGCTGGGCGACCGCCTTCAAGACCGTGGTCTTCATGCCCATCGCCTTCAGCATGACCGCATCCGGTCTGGTCTGGAACAGCATCATGAACATCGACCCGCACATCGGGATGGTGAACGCGACCATGGAGACGGTCAGCGACTGGTTCAGCCCTCCCGGGCTCTACCCGGTCGACACCTCGGCGGGGCAGAGCGTGGCCAGCCTGGCCGCGACCGGGCTGCGGGCCGGCCCCGGCGGGACCCTGGAGAGCAGGGCGCTGGTGTCGCCGGGAAGCACGGCGTTGCTCGGGATGATCGGCATCAGCCCGGAGACCCTCCAGTTGGTCGGCGCCCAGAAGGCGGAGACGCCGTCGGCGGCAGCGGGCGCGGTCAGCGGCCTGGTGTGGCGTGACTTCTCCCCGAGTCACCCCACCGCGCGGGGCCAGGTGCTCCCCGACGAGGACGGCATCGCCGGGCTGAGCCTCAGTCTGGTGAGCAGCACCGGCAGCAGCGTCGGAACCACCCAGACCGACGCGCATGGCGACTTCCGCTTCACCGGCGTCAGCGCCGGGAGCTACCGGGTGGAGGTCGCCTCCGGCAACTTCTCCTCCGGCTTCACCGGCATCTACTGGCTGAGCGGCACCCAGTCGATAACGCCCACCAGCGGCCTCAACCAGACCGCCCAGGCGCTGCTCAGCATCCCCCTCGTGGACATGTCGATGATCATCGCCTACCTCTGGATCTGGGCCGGGTTCGCGATGGTGATCATCGGCGCGGGCCTGGCAGCCATCAACCGTGAGGTGCTGGAGGCGGCGCGCATCGACGGCGCCACCGAGTGGCAGACCTTCCGGCGCGTCACCATGCCCATGCTCGCGCCGGTGCTGATTGTGGTGTTCGTGACCATGATCATCAACGTCCTCAAGATCTTCGACATCATCATCAACATGGCACCCTCGGTGTCCCAGGCCAACACCCTGGCCACCGAGCTCTACAACGTGGGATTCGCGTCGTCGCCGCCTGCCAACGGGATAGCCAGCGCCATCGCGGTGATCCTCTTCCTCCTGGTGGTGCCGGTGATCTACATCAACCTGCGGAGGATCCGGTGATGAGCGCGGTGCAGACCGTCAGCCAGCCGATGGCGCTGAGGGCCAGACGGATCGCCATCCGCTTCCGGCCCACGCGCATGGTGCTCAACGTCATCCTGGGCCTGATCGCCATCTTCTGGCTGGTGCCCACCGTGAGCCTGCTGGTCATCTCCCTCCGCCCCGCGTCGTCCTTCGGGGTCTCGGGCTGGTGGACGGTGTTCA
>DNAU01000371.1:5163-5443 GCA_003491925.1 Chloroflexota bacterium | reverse complement strand
GTCTGGGAGCGTCTCGCGGCCGGTCCGGTGGCACCGGGCTACAGCGGGGAGGTGCTGCACCTCTTCCTCGCCCGCCAGCTCACCTCTGGGGAGAAGCACACCGACCCGGACGAGCACGTGATCGCCAGGCTCTTCACCGCGGCGGAGGCGGACCGTTTGATCGGCGAGGACGCCGTCGACCTCAAGACCGTGGCCGGGCTGGCCCTCGCCGGTTTCGAGGTGGCCACCTCGGGTCGGAACCGGGGCGCGGTGCCCGTGTGACCGCCCACGGCAACGGGGC
>DNAU01000371.1:0-5033 GCA_003491925.1 Chloroflexota bacterium | reverse complement strand
GCCGGCGCCCGATGCCGAGACCACCACCGCCCAGCCCTGGGCCGAGACGGCGTCGCCGTCGGCGAGCAACAAGCGGCCCCTGGAGGCGCTGCTGGCGGAGTACGTGGCGCGGGTGGAGGCTGCGCCCGGCGCCACCGCTCGGCTTCCCGGGGATCCACACCCCGCGAAGACCTTCTACGACCGATTCGCCCGCCCCGCGGAGCGGGGCGGCGCCGGCAGGAGAAGGAGGCGGAGAGTGTCGGGGCGCAAGCGTCGGGGCGGCACGGGCCGCGGACGTCAGCCCGGCTGATGGGGCCGGACGGGGCGCGGTTGGGCGGGCGCCCGATCGATGCCCTGCTCCTCGACTACGGTCTGACCCTGGTCTCGTTCAGCCGCCCCACGGAGGCCCTGCTCCGGGCCCACGAGGAGATCGCCGTCCGGCTCCGGGCGGCCGGGGTGGGCCCGGTCCCGCCTGCCGACACGCTGCTCGCCGAGATCCACGACCGGGTCGAGGAGTCGGTGGCCCGCCACGAGGCGAGCGGTGCCCTGAGCGAGATCGACGCCGTGGCCGAGGAGCGCCGCGCCTACGCGGCACTCGGCCTGCGACTCTCCGATGGGCTGTTCGACGAGGTGGCCGCCCTGGCTCAGCGGGCCTGGTGGGAGGGGGTCGCGCTTCCGCCCGCGACCGCGGACACGCTGAGCGAGCTCCGCCGGCGCGGCCTCCGTCTCGGTCTCTGCTCGAACGCCCCGTACCGTCCGCGCAGCCTGCGCGGGCAGCTCGCGCATCTCGGCCTCACCGGTCTGCTTGACAGCGTCACCCTCTCCAGCGAGGTCGGCCGGCGCAAGCCGGCACCCGAGATCTTCGTCGCCGCCCTGCGCGCCCTGGGTGTCGAGGCCGAACGGAGCGCGATGGTGGGCGACCGCCGCCGCGAGGACGTGGCCGGCGCCCGCGCGGCGGGTTTGGCGACCATCCGCGTCCGCCAGCACCGGGACGATCCGGGGCCGGATGACGCGGATGCGGTCATCGACACCCTCCCCGACCTTGTCGAACTGCTGTTCCCGTCACACGACGGGCGCAACCGTGGTAGCGTCGTTGGCGACGACACATCCGGTTGATTCCCGAATGACCTGGCAGGAACGCTGATGATGGACGCCGCCTTCCGCGAGTACTTGAAGCAGCGATGCCGCGACCGCGGCATCTCGCTGCACCGGCTGGCTCTGCTCTGCGATCTCAACCAGATCTACTTCTACCAGGCGGTCAACAAGAACAAGGACAACCCGCCGCCCTGGGTGCTCCGTCGCGCCGCCCCCCACCTCGGGGTCACCTATGTCGAGCTGCTGATGGCTGCCGGCTACCTCGGCGAGGACGACCTGAGGGAGTTCCAGAGCCGGGCGGAGGCCCGCGCGGCCGGCGTCTCGACCTGAGCCCCGCGCGCGGCCTGCCCGCCCGCCGAGGCGGAGCCCCAGAATCGGCCCATGGGCTGGGTGCGGGCGATCATCCATCTTGACCTCGACGCCTTCTACGCGTCGGTGGAGCAGCTGCGGCGCCCCGAGCTGCGCGGACGCCCGGTGATCGTCGGGGGCGGGGGGGGCGGACGGACCGCTCGGGCCGTGGTCTCGGCCGCCTCCTATGAGGCGCGCCACTACGGGGTCCACTCCGCGATGCCGCTGGCGCGGGCGGTCCGGCTCTGCCCGACCGCCGTCGTGCTGCCCGTGGACTTCCCCGCCTACCGCCAGGCCTCGACCCGGATCTTCGCGCTCGCACGCGCGCTGACCCCGCTGGTCGAGCCGCTCTCCCTGGACGAGGCCTACCTGGACGTCACGGCCACCCCGGGCGAGCCCCCGGAGATGGCCGCCCAGCTCCGCGACCGGATCCACGAGGTGACCGGGCTCCACGCCAGCTTCGGCGTCGCCACCTCCAAGACGGTCGCCAAGATCGCCTCCGACCTGCGCAAGCCGCGCGGTTTCGTGGTGGTGGCTCCGGGGGAGGAGCTGGAGTTCCTCCGACCGCTCCCCCTGCGCACCCTTCCCGGGCTGGGGCCGGCGACCGCGGCCACCCTCTCCGGCCTCGGTCTGCGAACGCTGGGCGACCTGGCCAGCCATCCGGCCGCGCTGCTCGAGCGACGCCTGGGAAGGGCGGCAGCCCTCTCCCTGACCCGGCGCGCGCAGGGGATCGACACCTCGCCGGTCACCCCACCCACCGCCCCCAAGTCCATCTCTCGCGAGGAGACCTACGATCGCGACGTCATCGACCCCGCCCAGCTCCGCGAGCGGGTGCGCCATCTCGCAGCCGATGTGGGACGGAGGCTGCGTGCCGCCGGGCTCAGCGCCCGGACGGTCAGCCTCAAGCTGCGCGACGCCGACTTCACGACGGTGACCCGGCAGCAATCGCTCGACGGAGGGGGCGACAGCGACGCGGCGATCACGTCCGCGGCGATCTCCCTCCTCGCCGCCACCCGTCAGCCCGGCCAGCCGGTCCGTCTGCTCGGGGTGGGCGTCCACAACCTGGAGGATGCCGCCCAGCTCGATCTCTTCTCCGCGCCGGCCACCGACCGCGAGCGCCGGCTCGACGCGACCCTGGATTCGCTGCGCCGCAGGTTCGGCCCCGACGCGGTGCGCCGGGGCGCGGCGGCGGCTGAGCTCCGCGACCTCGACTGGCGCCACGAGGACCTGCGCGAGCGCTGAGGCGACGCCTACCCCTCGCCGTCCACGTCGACGGCGTCGTCATCGTCGAGGAACTCGACAATCTCGGCGTCGAAGGCATCGCGGGCCGAGGCGACCATGCCGGCGATCAACTCGACCCGCTCGCGTGGCCAGAGGAGAACCGCGGCGAGCTCGGTCGCGCTGGGCTCGTGCCCGATCTGCCCACGCAGCGCGACCTGGGCGACCTCCAGCAGACGGGCGTCCTCGACGAGGGCGGCGGCCTCGGCGGCGGCAGCCTCGGCCTCCTCGACGAGCCCACCGAGGTGGGCGGCGACGACCCGGCGGACGTAGCCGGCCAAGCCGGGCCCTGAGCCGCCGCGCTGGATGTACTCCTCGATCGCCACCACCATCGCCAGCGAGCCCTCCTGGTAGAGGTCGGTGACCTCCACCCCGTGGCCGCGATGGGCCACGGCCTCGGCCAGCACCGCGCCGAGGGAATGCTCCACCAGCGACTCGCGAGCCAGGCGGTCGCCCCCGCGGGCGGCGCCGATCAGCCGGTCCGTGGCGGCGGCGGAGAGCGGCGGGTGGGAGCGCGCCTGAGCCGCGAGAGAGTCGAGCTCGGTGTCGTCGTCGCGACCGCTCATCGGCGGATCAGCATGGTCCCCCACCCGGGACCCACGAGGGGCGGCTCACGTGCCGGCTCGGACGCGCGTCGGAGCAGCGCGGGTGAAGGTGGCGGCGAACCGTTCCATGGCCCGAGCCACCTCGCGGCGCGCGAGCCCGGCAGTGGCTCGCTCGAGCGCGCGGCCGGCGATCCCGCCGCCAACGGAGTAGCGGACGGTGAGCATCACCCGGGTTCCACGCCCCGCCGGCCGGGCGGTTGCGGTGATGGTCAGATCGAGGCCATCCTCGATGGTCATGACGGTGCGCTCCGGCGGGAGGTCCTCGGTGCAGGCCAGGACACCGCTGAAGCTCCGACCGGCCACCTCGGCCTCCACCTCGTAGCGGGCCCCGACCCCCTGGGGTGGACCGCCGATGTGCCGGAGTTTGTTGACGCCGGGGAGCCAGTCGGCGTGCCGGAGGTCGGAGAGAGCGGCATACGCCTCCGGCGGCCGGACCGGGACGGTGACGTCGGAGCTTGCCTCGATCACCGCCGGGGTGGCTGAGAAGCCTGGAGTGCCATGAATGAATTCACCCTACCACCGGTTGACGGACGCCCGGCGAGGGGTGCCGCCGGGATGACGGCGCCGCTCGGGCGGCCCAGAACCGACTCTCCGTCGCTCCGTCACTTCTCCGTCGCGGACTGAGGCCGAGGGTCGGGTAGTGTCGGCGCGAAAGCGCATGTACGCCGGCCTCGCCTCGCTCGGCACCCTGCTTCTGCTCGCCCTGCTGGCCCTCGCCCTCGCCCGCCGGCAGCTCCGCCGTGAGCGCGCCCGCCTGGCGGAGCTGAGCACCGGCCTCCACGATGCCGCGACCCGGCTCCAGGCGGTGGCCGACGCCGTGACCGAGGCCATCGTGATCCTGGACGGGGAGGGGCAGGTCACGCTCGCGAACCGCGCCGCCGATCGCCTCTTCGGGGCAGCCGCGGGGATTCTGGCCGGCTGCCACGTGGAGCAGCTCCTGCCCGCCTTCCGGCCGGGCGCCGCCGAGCCACCCATCGGGGCGAATGGGCCCGCCGAGGTCCAGACCTCCGCCTTCCGGCGTGACGGGACCAGCTTCGCCGTCCACGTCGAGAGCCGGCTGATCGCCGGCGGCCGGATCGTGGTGATCCTGGAGATGTCGGAGGTGCGCGCGCTCTCCGCGGCCGTGGCCCACCAGGCCCTCCACGACAGCCTCACCGGGCTTCCCAACGAGCGCCAGCTCCAGGAGCAGCTGCTCGCCCGCATCCAGGTCGCCGCGGCCCGGCGGACCCCTTTCAGCCTCTTTCTCCTCGACATCGACCGCTTCGCGGAGGTCAACGAGCGGCTGGGGCATGCCGCTGGCGACCGGCTGCTCACCGCGGTCGCCGAGCGGCTGCGCCAGACCCTGCGGGCCACCGACGTCGTGGCCTGCAGGGGAGGCGACGATTTCGCCATCCTCCCGGGTGGGAGCGCCACCCCGGCGGCGAGCGCTCGCATCGCCCGCCAGGTGCTAGCCGCCTTCAAGGAACCGCTGCCCGTCGACGGGCACCCCCTCGAGGTCGAGATCAGCATCGGGATCGCCAACTTCCCCGACCATGGGGACGACGCCGTAACCCTGATGCGCAATGCCGACGTCGCCCGGCAGGCCGCCAAGCAGGCTCGCCGCGGGTGGAGGATCTACACGCCGGCGGATGCCATCAGCGAGGTCGAGGATCGCGCGGTGCGACTCGCCGAGCTGCGCAAGGCCCTCGACAATCAGGAGCTGGAGCTCTTCTACCAGCCGGTGGTGCG
>DNAU01000264.1 GCA_003491925.1 Chloroflexota bacterium | reverse complement strand
CATCTCGAAAGCCGTGCAGCCTAGGGGAGTGCGGGTGCCTCCGCGCCGACACCGAACGCAGTCGGCACCGCGCAGACACCACGCGCGGTCGTGACCCCGATGGTTGAGCCCGCCGGTGAGGGTGGGAGATGAGCCTCACGCCCGAGACGCCCGGGCCCGCGACCTCCCCTCCGCAGGAGGCACTCTTCCTCCGGGGCGAGGGGGATGCGTGGTTCCGGAGAAACGTCGCGTCGCTGGGGGAGGAGGGGCGCGTGGCCGGGGACCCGCTGATATCCCGTGCCCTGGCGCTCGCCGGCGCCGAGACCGTGGTGGTGGACGTCGGATCGTCCAACGGCTGGCGGGCAGCCGCCATCCAGACCGCTCGCGGCGGGAGGGCCATTGCCGTGGATCCCTCGATGGAGGCGATCGACGACGGCACGGTCCGATATCCCCGCGTCGATTTCCTTCGGGGCGTCGCGCATGATCTGCCCCTCGCCAGCGAGTCGGCAGACCTCGTGATCGTGAGCTTCGTCCTGCACTGGCTGGACCGCTCGCGGCTCCTGGCGGCCGTGGCGGAGCTGGACCGCGTCCTGCGCGACGGCGGGCACCTCCTTCTCAGCGACTTCCTCCCCGACGCGCCCACCCGCGTGCGCTACCACCACCGTCCCGAGGTCGACGTCTGGACCTACAAGCAGGACTACGCGCAGCCGTTCCTTGCGAGCGGGCTGTATGCCGAGATCGAGCGAGTCGTCATCGACCATCGGACCGGGCAGCCGGCAGACCGCGCGCTGGACCCACGGGAGCGTGGCTTCATCAGCGTCCTTCACAAGGATCTCCAGGGGCGCTACACGGCCGGAACCGCGGGCTGAGGGCTCCGGCATCGACGTCACCGCGACCCTGCAGGCGCTCGGCGAGTCGTACCGGGCGGTCACCGCGGCGGTGCGGACCCTGCCGGACGCGGCGTTCGAACGGCCCACGCGCTGCTGGGGCTGGACCGTCCGCGATGTTCTCTTCCACCTGCTGCTCGACCCCCAGCGGGCGCTGGTCGCCTTCGCAACTCCCACCACCGAGGCGGCGACCACCGACCTCGTCGCCTACTGGCGCCCCTACCAGCCGGGCACCGAGGGGGCGGAGCGACACGCCGAGTTCGTCAGGCGGGCGGCGTCCGCGGATGCCCGTGCGGCCACGCTGGTCGAGGAGTGGGAGGAGACCTCGGAGGCCGCCCTGCGCGCGGCGGCCGCGGCGGTCATGGCCGGCCGGGCGGAGCACCAGGTGACGCCGCGGGCGACCCGGCGCCGGGGGAGGGAGGCCTCTGCGCCGGCGTCCGGCAGGGTGCGCACCCAGGGCCTGGTCATCGCCATCCCCGACCTCCTGGCCACGCTGACGGTCGAGGCGGTGCTCCACCACCTGGACCTCACCGTGAACCTCGACAGCCCCCCGCCGGCGCCTCCTGCGGCGCTCGAGGTCGTCCGGGTCACCCTCGACGGTCTGCTGGGCAGCCCTCTGCCGGTGGCGTGGGACGCCGAGACCTACGCCCTCAAGGCCACCGGCCGTGTGGCCCTCGATGGCGGCGAGCTGGATCGCCTCGGCCCACTCGGCGCGAGGCTCCCGCTGCTGGGCTGAACTGGGAGCCGCGCCCCCGGGAGCCTCGATCAGGCTCGATCCCCGGGGCGGCCCTGCTTGCCGCCTCCACGGGCCCGCCCATCATCCCGGCCCGGTCGAGGGCTCGCGGCGGCGGCGACCGCTGCCAGCTCTGTTGGGGAGGGGCGGTAAGCGGGTGACCCGCCCCGCCGATCGCGTCGCCCGCGGGTCAGTCGCCCTGCGCCAGGCCGCGCAGATGGGTCCAGAGCAGCTCGACCGCGGGCGTGTGCACCCCCTCGCGCCGGGCGGCGGTGAACGACTGCAGGACCCGCGGTCCGCGGTACGGGAGCACGGTCAGCCGTCCCCCCGCGACGTCGCTCTCCACCAGCGCCCGGGGCATGACCGCGAAACCGAGGCCCGCCCGGAGCGCCGGGACCAGGGCCCCCTCCTCCAGCTCGACCGTCTCGGCGTCGCGGCCGTGGTCCCCGAGCATCTGGAGGGCGAGCTCGTGGGTGGCGGTGCCGCGCTCGTGCTGGAGGTGCCGATACGCGTTCAGCTCGGCGGCCGCCTGGCGGCTGCGCGCGAGCGGGTGGCTCGGAGCGCAGACGAGCGCCATCTCGGTGCGCTCCATGGTCATCGACTCCAGACCGGGCGCGTAGACGCTCGCACCGGTGAAGATGATGTCCACCTCGCCGCCCTGGAGCATCACGATCATGTCCCGGAACCGGGCGATGCGGAGGCGCAGGCCCAGGCGTGCGTGCGCGGCCACGAAGGGGGCCAGCCAGCCGGGGACCCGATGGGCGCCGACCACGTGCCCGGCGGCGACGGAGATCTCCCCCCGCTCATCGCTCAGGAAGCTGATGCGCAGCTCGTCCACCAGGGCGAGGTCGTCGAAGATCCGGGTGGCGACGGGGCGCAGCGCCCGCCCCACGTCGGTGAGCCGGACGTTCCTGCCCACCCGCTGGAAGAGCGGCAGGCCGAGGTGCTTCTCGAGCCGGTGCACCACCGTGCTCACCGATCCCTGGGAGATGCCGAGGGCGTCGGCGGCCGCGCTCACGTGCTGCCGCTCGGCGACCGCGAGGAAGGTGTGGAGCTGGTCCAGGGTGATCTCCGGCCGCGGCCGCGCCAGCGAACGCGGCCTGGCCCCGGTGCGGGGCGGCGCGCTGTCGGGCTCGAGAGGCGGGGGGAGGTCGCTCACAGTTCTTCTGAGAAGAATGAAAGCATACGACCCAGAACCTTGATCGTATGCATAACCACTGCCAGACTTGGCGCTCAGCGCAGGGGGGGCCAACCGAGGAAGGAGAGACGTGCCGGACGACGACCTGATCGCCGCTGCCCGTGAGCTCGAGGGGGCGAGCGCCGAGGCGATCCTGGCCTGGGCCTTCCGGCGCTTCCAGAGGGTGGCCATGGTCGCCAGCTTCCAGGCCGAGTCGATCGTGCTCATCGACATCGCCAGCCGGCTGCGCCCCGGTGTCGAGGTCGTGACCATCGACACCGGCCGGCTCCCCGAGGAGACCCACTCCCTCATCGACACCGTGCGACGCGGGTTTCCGATCCGGCTTCGGGTGATCACTCCCGAACCGGCCGCGGTCGAGTCGATGACCGCCGGCCATGGCGTCAATCTCTTCCGCCGCTCCCCCGACCTGCGTCACCTCTGTTGCGACGTCCGCAAGACCCGCCCGCTCAGCGGCGCGCTGCGCGGGTACGACGCCTGGGTGACCGGGCTGCGCCGTGAGCAGGCGAGTAGCCGGGTCACCACGCCGGTGTTGGCGCGCGACCCCGCCCATGGCGGCATCGCCAAGCTGGCCCCGCTGGCGGCCTGGAGCCACGATGAGGTCTGGGACCACGTGCGTGCCCATGACCTGCCCCGTCACCCGCTCTACGCGCGCGGCTACACGTCGATCGGCTGCGCGCCCTGCACCCGGGCGACCCGGCCGGGCGAGGCCGAGCGCGCCGGGCGCTGGTGGTGGGAGGATGACCCGGTCAAGGAGTGCGGCCTGCACCTGGCCTGGGCGGGCCCACCCCGCCGGGAGGCAGCCGGCTGACACCGTGACCAGTGGGGGAGGAGGAGATGCGCGACCCGGCGCCGCTCGCTCTCCCAGAGGTCGTCGCCCGTCTTCGCGCCGTCGGCTGCGTCTTCGCCGAGGAGGAGGCCGCCCTGCTGATCGCGGCGGCGACCCCGGACGGCCTCGCCGCGATGGTGGACCGCCGTGCCGCCGGCGAGCCGCTTGAGTACGTCATCGGCTGGGCGGAGTTCTGCGGGCTGCGGGTGGCGGTCGAGCCCGGGGTGTTCGTCCCCCGGCATCGCACCGAGTTCCTCGCCTCCCAGGCAGCCGCGCACGCCCACCCGGGAGCGGTCGTGGTGGACCTCTGCTGTGGCTCGGGCGCGGTGGGCGCCGCGGTGGTGGCGGCGTTGCCCTCGGTCGAGTTGCACGCCACCGAGATCGATGCCACCGCGGCGCGGTGCGCCCGGCGCAACCTCGTCACCGTCGGGGGTCGGGTGCACGCGGGCGACCTCTACGACCCGCTGCCCGCCGGTCTGCGCGGCCGGGTCGACGTCCTGGTGGCCAACGTCCCCTACGTGCCCACCGATGAGATCCCGCTCCTGCCCCGGGAGGCGCGGCTGTACGAGCCGCGGCAGGCGCTCGACGGCGGCCCCGACGGTCTCGACGTGCTGCGCCGGGTTGCCGCCGAGGCGCCCGCCTGGCTGGCCCCCGGGGGTCATCTGCTGGTCGAGACGAGCGCGGTGCAGGCCCGGCGGGCCGCGGAGATCCTCACCGCGAGCGGGCTGCTGGCCGAGGTGAACAGCCTCGACGAGATCGACGCCACCGTCGTCATCGGGACCAAGCCGGCACGCCGGACTGGCCGGGTGGGCTGATCCCCACCCCGGATCCGGCGGCCGGCAGCGCGGACCAGCCGCCCTCCCGATCAGCCTCGCTTGACCAGCCCCCCTCCTGACCGGTCGCCCTGCTGACCAGCCTCCGGTTCGACCGGCCGCCCTATTGAGCGGTCGCGATCGCGGTGGGGTGGGTGGGCTGGTACAGGAGGACCTCCACCTCCCCGGGCAGGACCAGCGTGACCGCCCGGCCGAACTGCCGCGCCTCGGGGTCGCCCCGCACCGTCACGCCCCGGGCGCGCAGCTCGGAGACGGTGGCGTCGAGGTCGTCGCACATCAGCGAGATCTCGTGGGCCGGCGAGTCACCAGGGTGGACACCGACCTCCGCCGGGGGCGTGGCGAAGATCAGCCAGCCGCCGCCGGCGTCGACGTGGGACCAGCCGAAGGCGTCCCGAAGGGTCTGGCGGAGGGCCTCCGCGTGGGGGGAGAAGAAGAGCAGGTGCACGCCGGTGACGGCCATGGCGATCTCCTCAGCTGTGCCAGGTCAGGACGTCCGCATTGTCGTCGACGGCGACACAGAAGGAGCTGGACGGGCACGACAGCGCCTCCAGCCCGTACCCGGAGCTGGCCGGGGTGGGGGCGGACCACGAGCTCCCGCTGAACATCACCGAGCGGTTCGAGTCCTCGTCCACGGCCATGCAGAAGGAGGTGGTGGGGCAGGAGACCGCGGTGAGGCCCCCGGAGACCCCGTCGATCGCGTCGACGTCCGCCCTGGTCGACCAGGAGCTGCCGTTGTACGTGTAGACGCCCCCGTCGCTGCCCACCGCCACGCAGAACGACGAGGACGCGCAGGAGACCCCGTCAGGCGGACCGGTCCCTGAGGTCTCACCGGTCCCGAGCCCGGTCGGGCGGGACCAGGAGGAGCCGTTGAAGGTGAAGCCGCCGGTGCCGCCAACTCCCACGCAGAAGCTCGGCGAGGTGCAGGACACCGAGGTCAGGGTGCCCTCCGTCGAATCCACCTGGACCGGGCCGGACCAGGCCGACCCGTCGAAGGTGTACGCGTTGCCGGAGTTGTCCACGGCGACGCAGAACGACGAGGAGACGCAGGACACGGCCTCGAACTGGCCGACCGCGTCAACCCCGGTGAAGGGCGTCCACGAGCTCCCGTCGTATGTCAGCGCGTCACCGGCGCTGTCGACCGCGGCGCAGAAGCTGGCCGTGGGGCAGGAGATCGAGACCAGGCTGTTGGGCTGGTCGACGGGGGCGGGCGCCGACCACGAGCTGCCGTCGTAGGTGAGGGCGTTCCCGGAGGTCGCGGTCCCCCCCGAGTTGGCGTCGACGGCGACGCAGTCGGTGGTCGACGGGCAGGAGACCGCCACCAGGTCGAGGCCGGGGTCGATGCTGTCAGCGGTCGACCAGCTCCCGGCCCTGGCCGCCGGGGTCGAGGTCGTCCCGCTGACGGCTGGGGTCGCGGTTCCCGACGGAGCAGGAGGGATGGTGCTCGAGGGGGTGGGGGTGGCCGTGCCCGCGGTCGGGGTCGAGGTCATCCCTCCACAGGCGCTGGCGGTGGCCCCGGCCAGCAGGCAGGCCGCGATCCCAGCGGCGAGGCGTCCCGTCACCCCCGCGCGAACCCGATCGACTGCCCGTGTGGCCATGCGCGCCACCTCCCTGCCGGCCCGCGCCCAGGTCGCTCGCCTTCCGGCTCCCGCCGACCTGGCCCACCGCCGCTGATCCAGCCGGTTGGGATGCTAGCACGCACCCGGAGTCCGATCGGGAGCTGCCTCGGTGGCTCCTCGGTCGTCGAGTGGCGTTCGGCTGCCGGCCCGAGGACCCATGGCGGTGGTGGGTGCGACTTGGCGGAACAGCGCTGGAAAGCGGAGACTACGCCGATGCATCGGGCTGCGGCGGCCCGCTTCGTGGCGGGAGTCGCTATTTCAAGCTTCGGTGACTGGCTGACGACGTTCGCGCTGGCCGTGGTGCTGTTCAACGCCACCAAGAGCGTGTCGGTGACGGCCGGATATCTCCTGGTGCGTGTGGCGCCACGCCCGCTGGGGGCGTGGCTGGGTGGACCGCTGGGTGATGCCGCGAGCCCCCGGAGTGCCATCGTGGGAGCGGCGGTGACGCAGGGGACGGTCACGGCGGCGATCACCGTCCCCCTGGCACTGGGACGCGGATACTGGGCGATCTTCGTGCTTGTGGGGATTTCGCAGCTGGTGGGGGGTTCGTGGCAGCCGCTGACCAGCGCGATGATGGCTCGACTTGCCGGCGCGGAAAGC
This sequence comes from Chloroflexota bacterium, assembly GCA_003491925.1. Classification (GTDB taxonomy): domain Bacteria; phylum Chloroflexota; class Dormibacteria; order Aeolococcales; family Aeolococcaceae; genus Changshengia. Next base: position 12,010 of record DNAU01000264.1, on the reverse strand, counting down.
CGCCACACGCTGAATCTCGTCTACAACCTGTCGATGGGCGGAATGATGCTGGGGGCGCCGGCCGTGGGCGCGCTGCTCCTCCCCGTGGTTGGCGCGGTGCCCCTCGTGGCGGGTGACGCCGTCAGCTTCGTGGTGAGTGCCGTGCTCTTCCTCTCGCTACCCTCGATGCCAGGGATCGCGGGCAGATCGCTGACCGTGCGGACCGCCGCGACGGGTGGCTTCGCGGCGGTGTTCCGGCGGCCGGTGCTGAGGGTTGTCGCGCTCGGCGCATTCTCAACCACATTGGTGATCACCGCCCTGCAGGCGGCGCTGCCCGACCTGGCAGCTCAGCGGTTCGGGTCCTCCGCCGACGCCGGATTCTGCTGGGCGGCTGTGGGACTGGGCGCGATGCTCGGATCCGTCATCGCGCTCTGGCGGCCGCTGCAGCGCCCAGCGGTGATCCTGCCGGCGATCGTCGGCGAGATCCTCTGCGTTGGGGCGGTGGCCCTGGTTGGATCGCCCGCGCTCGACCTCGTTTTGCTCGCCGGTAACACGGCGTCAGCGAGCCTTGTCCAGATCGAGGGGGGAGTCATCATCCAGAGCCAGGCAGCGGACACGGTGGCGCGAGTGCAGGGGGCGGTCTCGACGAGCCGCTTCGTCGGGATGGCGGGTGGCGCCATGCTAGCTCTGCTGCTGGCCCTGACCCTGAAGTGGCAGACGCTCGTGGTCATCCTGGCGGTCGTCGGCCTCGGGCTACTCGGCGTGGCCGCCCTCGGGCCGAGCGACCGGACAGCCATGACGAGGGGACCGTCCAGCCCTCTGGCGGAGATCCCCGACTGAAGGTGGGTGGCGCGAATGCGGCGATGCGCGAACTCAGTCAGATGGGGTCGTGCGCGGAAGCAAGGGAGGTGCGTGCTTCGCATGGATGCGCTCGCCACCCAGAACCAGGAGGTGCCGGGGCAACCTCAGCCCGACACCTCCCTTTGCATCTTTATGCGGCGCGGCCTACCGACCGCGCGGTACAGAAATCAACCCCAGTCGCTGGTGAGCACCACGTGAGGTCCTCCATTCCCGTGGATATCTGTCGAGGCGCAACGCCTCCGGCTGGAAGTGTGACGACCTCCCCCACAATTTGCAACGTCGTGGTGACGAGGCGGTCTCGGAGCGGTTGCGTCGTTTGGGATAAGGAGCGCGGAGGAAGGGGCGACACGTGCCACAGGCTTTCCACGGTCCAATGACAAGGCGCGGCCCGGAAGCCGCGGCCCATACCCTTCGAGCATGGGCGCTCGGACCGCCACCGTTAGGACGTCTGCGCCCGGTGTCGGCGACGGCCCGCCACGCCATGTGGGCGCTGCTGCCTGCCGGGCCCGGCTAGGCGGACTGGCGGCTGACCGGTGAGCGCCCCCCAGGCCACGGAGCCGGCCGAGGCTCGCGCCGGGGCGGCCGATCGGCCTTACGCTTCCGCCATGAGACCGTGGAAGGCGTGGCGAACCCGGCTCGAGCCGGGCGTGGCGCGGGCGCGGCGCGCGCTGTGGTCGCTTCCACCGGCACCGCCGCTCGGTCGCGTGCAGATGAGCCGACGGCTGGCGACGTTCGTGGTCGGCCTCTGGCTCGGGGCAGTGGCGCTCGCTGTGCTGGTGATGCCCTGGGCTGGCAACTGGGTCGCCGCCGGCGTGGCTTCCGTTCTTGTGGCGGGCATGGCCGCGTTCGCGGTTCCGCGATTCGGGGAGGTCAACTCACGCTGGTCCACCTCGGGGTTCTTCCACCTGGCCTTCTCGTTCGCGGTCGGTCCGCCGGCGATCCTGGCCATGGCCGTCGCGCAGGCCTTCGGCAATGCGACACGGCGACGTCCCGGGTGGTTTCGCACAGCCTTCAATGTGGCCGACCACTTCCTGGCTGACACCGCAGCCTGGCTCTGCTTCCGGGCGGTGGCGGGGGGGCACCCACAGCCGCTGACTCTCGCTCTGGCCGGGGTCGCTGGCAGCCTCGGGGAAGTCGTGGTGAACAGGACGCTTCTGGCGGCGGTGAAGGCCCTGGCGAGCGAGCCGAGCACGGTCTTGGGGACGCTGCGCGAGTTTCTGCAGTCGGCGCCGATCGCGCTGCCCTTCGGCATCACGGCCGCTGCAGCGACCCTCCTCTACAAGACGGAGGGCACCTGGGGGATCGTCACGCTGCTGCTGCCGATCGCCATGGTGCAGGCGTCCATGGTGGTACTGGCACGGCGTGCGCATGGGCAGGCCCTGGCAGAGGAGGCACAGCGCCGTGAACGGGAGGGGCTGCTCCGCCGCGAAGCCCAGGCGCTTCGGCGGGCGGGCGACGCCTCAGAGGCCGAACGCAAGAGGATCGCCGCCGATCTCCACGACAGCGTCATCCAGGACGTCTCGGGCCTGCTCTTGCGCTCCAGCGCCATGCTGGGCCGTCTCTCCGACGGCGACCCGTCGATCTCCTCCCGCGAGGGCGTCGAGACCTTCCTCAACTACACGCGCGACCTCGCTGCCGAGACCGTCCGTGAGCTGAGGACGCTCATGGTCGAGCTGGCTCCGCCCCTCCTCGACGAGGAGGGTCTCTCGTCGGCGCTTCGCCAGCTCCTCAGCAGGCTCGACCGCGACCACATCTCGTGGGTCTTGGAGTGCACCGAGGAGCAGCTCGACCAGCGCCAGGAGCGGCTCGCCTACCGGGTGATCCAGGAGGCGCTCCGGAACGTCGTCAAGCATGCCCAGTGCCACACGGTGTGGGTTACGGTCCGCACCGAGAGCGACCGGCTGCTGGTGTCGATCCGTGACGACGGCCGCGGTTTCTCGGCGGCCGAGCGCGCCGAACAGCGCAAGAAGGGCCATGCGGGGCTCGGCCTGCTCGCCCAGACCGCTCGCGACGGGGGCGGCGAGCTCTCCATCACCTCCGCTCCCGGGAAGGGCACCCGGGTGGAGATATCGGTTCCGATGCTCCCGCCGCCGGTCGCCGAGGAGACGACCGAGGGCGAGGTGGCCCCGGTGGCCCCTGCTGTCGTCTCCCACCCGAGCGTCGGAGGCCGAGTGGTGGAGGCGGGCACCGCCGGGGACGGCCTCGAGACCTCTGTGCCCGCTGCCCGTGGGTCACGGCCGAGGAAGCCGCGCTCCCCGGCGCCTGCGGCCTCGCGTCGCTGACCTCACCGACCGGGCCGCCGGCCGTGAAAGGCGCAGCACGGTCCGGTCGCTCCCGCGTGACGCCGGGCCGATCGGCACGTTCAGGCCCCTACAATGCGGCTGCCGGAGTAGGGGACGGGTAGCTCTCACGAGAGGTTCAGGTCATGGGCAGCAGCGGCAAGATCCGCCTCCTCATCGTCGACGACCATCCCGTGGTCCGGCAGGGCCTGGCCGACATCTTCGACCGGACCGAGGACATCCAGGTCGTCGGGCTGGCCTCGGACGGCGTCGAGGCGGTCACGATGAGCCTCAAGCACGAGCCCGACATCGTCCTGATGGACCTCTCCATGCCCAACATGGACGGCATGGACGCCACCCGCTTCCTGCTCAAGTCGTGCCCCGACACCCGGGTGCTGATGCTCACCTCCTTCTCCGGCAAGGAGCGGGTCAAGGAGGCGCTCCGGTCGGGCGCGGTGGGCTACCTGCTCAAGGACACCCCGACCGAGGAGCTGATCGCCGGGGTGCGCAACGCCGTCAAGCACGGCCGCCGCTTCCGCGACATCGACTGAGGTTCGCGTCGTCGCGGTCCTCAGGGCAGCCATCGGCCGTCCCTCCGCAACCCAGCGGCTACACTCCACCCCGCCATGAGCGAGCTGTCGGTACGAGCCAGGGAGGTCGCAGCCCGTGTAGCCGAGCTACAGGGCCACCTTTGACCTCGACGGTCGACGCTCGCGCGTGGGCGAGCTGGAGGCCCAGGTCGCCGATCCCGCGCTCTGGGACGATCCCCGCCGCGCTGCCGCGCTGACCCAGGAGCTCTCCCACATCCGGGAGGAGCTGGCCGGCTGGGAGGCGCTCAGCCGCCGCGTCGCCGACGCGCGCGACCTAGCCGACCTGATGGGAGACGAGGCCGACGGCAACGAGTCCGGCGCCGACCCCGTCATGGTCGCCGAGCTGACCGCCGAGATCGACGAGATCGAGAAGGAGCTGGGTGCCCGCGAGGTCGACCTCCTCTACAGCGACCCCTACACCGACAACCCGGCGCTGCTCTCGGTGAAGAGCGGGGCGGGGGGCACCGACAGCCAGGATTGGGCCGAGATGCTGCTCCGCATGTTCCTCCGCTGGGGGGAGCGCCACCGGATGGCGGTCGAGTTCATCGAGGAGTCCGAGGGCGAGGAGGCGGGCATCAAGTCGGCCACCATCCGGGTGGAGGGGCGGCGCGCCTTCGGCCTGCTCAAGTCGGAGCGGGGCGTCCACCGTCTGGTCCGGCTCAGCCCCTTCGACTCCGCGCACCGCCGCCACACCAGCTTCGTCCTGGTGGAGGTGACCCCCGAGGTCGAGGACGACGTCAGCGTGGAGATCGACCCCAAGGACGTCCGCGAGGACGTCTACCGCTCCAGCGGCGCCGGCGGCCAGCACGTCAACAAGACGTCGTCGGCGGTCCGCCTCACCCACATCCCCACCGGGATCGTGGTCACCTGCCAGAACGAGCGCTCCCAGCACCAGAACCGCGATGTCGCCTGGCGGGTGCTGCGCTCGCGGCTGCTGGCGGTGGCCCAGGCCGCGCACGCCGAACGGATCAGCGAGCTCAAGGGGGAGTCGCTCCCGGCCGAATGGGGCTCGCAGATCCGCTCCTACGTGCTCCACCCCTACACCATGGTCAAGGACCACCGCACCGGCCACGAGGTGGGCAACGTCCAGGCCGTGCTGGACGGCGACATCGACTCCTTCCAGATGGCCTACCTCCGCTGGGCGGCGGGCGAGGCGGACGCACGGACGCCGCAGTGACCTCCGGGCTGGCGCCCTCGGTCCCCGGGCACCTGGGGTCCTTCGACCTGTCCCACGGCCCCGGTGCCGCGGCTATACTCGGTCGGTCCCGCATCGGGTCGTCGATCCACCCCACGTCCCCCAGCAACCCCGTCCGGGCCCTCCCGGCCTCCCGATCCCCCGGGTGCACCTCCGCTGAACGATCGGAACGTCACATCCCCATGACCCTTCCACGGATGCTCGTCGCGAGCGCGCCCCCCGGGCGCAGCCGCAGATCGCCGGACCGCCGGGTCGTCGCCCCCCTCGGAGGATCCGGGCGGTGAGCCTGGCGGCGGTGATGCCACCCGAGGTGGGCCAGCGACCGGACCCGGGTCAGCGGCCGGTCATCTCCTTCCACGGGGTCAGCAAGACCTACGCGAACGGCACCGAGGCGATCCGGGACGTCGACCTCGCCATCTACCAGGGCGACTTCTGCTTCGTGGTCGGGGCCAGCGGGTCGGGCAAGACCACCCTGGTCCGCCTGCTCATCCGCGAGGAGGCGGCCTCCAGCGGGCGGATCTTCATCGACGGCCACGAGACCACCCGGATGAGCCGGCGGCGGCTGCCCAAGCTGCGCCGCAAGTTCGGCATCGTCTTCCAGGACTACAAGCTCCTCCCCAAGCTGACGGTGGCCCAGAACGTCGCGTTCGCCCTCCAGGTGACCCGGCCGGGCCAGCGCCACATGAAGGAGAAGGTGGAGGAGACGCTCTGGATCGTCGGGCTCGAGGACAAGCTCACCAAGTTCCCCGACGAGCTCTCCGGAGGCGAGCAGCAGCGGGTCGCGATCGCCCGCGCCCTGGTCCACCGGCCGCGCATCTTCCTCGCCGACGAGCCCACCGGCAACCTCGACCCTGACACCTCGTGGGGGATCGTGCAGCTGCTGCTCCAGATCAACCACCGCGGCACCACGGTGCTGATGGCGACCCACAACCGCGAGATCGTCGACCTCTGCCGGAGAAGGGTGATCGCCATCGATTCCGGCCGGGTGGTCCGCGACGAGGCCGAGGGCGGCTACCTCCGCGAGGGCGAGGCCACCATATGAGAGGGCTGCTGGCGTCGGTCAGATTCGCACTCGTCGCGGCCGGTCAGAACTTCACCCGCAACCTGGCCGTCTCCATGGCCGGCGTCTTCACCATGGGCCTGATCATGCTGCTGGTGGGCGGCACCATCCTGCTCACCCACACCGTCGACGCCATCCTCAACCAGCAGGAGGCGCAGGCCGACGAGATCCACATCTACCTCCAGGACTCGCTGTCGATGCGCACCATCGCCGACTACGAGCAGCGCTTCGCCCACGATGCGCGGGTCAATGGGGTCAGCTTCACCACCAAGGACCAGGCGGTGATCCTGGCCCAGCAGCGCGGGCTCCAGCTCCAGTCGGCGATCAACACCCTGGGCAGCAACCCGCTGCCTGCCTCGATCGATCTGCACGTCCGCAACCTCAACGATCTCACCCAGCTCAACAGCGTGGCCAAGTCGCTCCCCATCGTCGACACCAGCAGCGGGTCCGCCACCGACTACAGCCCGCACGTGATACCGGTGCTCAAGACGGTGATCACCTGGACGGTGTGGGTCGGGACCATCCTCTCGATCGTGCTTGGGGTGATCAGCCTGGTGATCATCATGAACACGATCCGCACCGCGGTGTACATCCGGCGCACCGAGATCGAGATCATGAAGCTGGTGGGGGCGGGTGACTGGTTCGTGCGCTGGCCGTTCATCCTTGAGGGAGTGTTCGGAGGCGTGCTGGCAGCGGCGTTCGGGGCGACCATCGTCGCCCTCGCCTACCGGTTCGTGCTCGATCAGGCCAATACTCAGGCGTTCCTGGGGGTGAGCTTCGACGGGCCCTTCCTCACCGCGCTGGTGGTGCTGCTGGTGGTGTTTGGCGCCGCCCTGGGTGGCTTCGGCAGCTTCCTGGGGATCCGCCGGTTCCTGCACGTGTGACGGCGACGCCCATTTCCAGCCATATCGGCATCAGCCGCATGCTGCGAAGACGCCGGCCCGTGGGGCCGCCGCTCCTAGATCTGACCGGCCTGGGCGTCACCGACCTCGGCCGATGACCGAGCCCCCTGCCCCGGAGGGGGATGGCCCGGCCCCGGAGGGGGATCGCCCCCCGCTGGGAGAGGGGGGCCCGGTGCGACCTGAGGAGGGCGACGGCCTCGCCGGCGGCCAGGTCACGGAGCGCGTGCGCCGGCGCCGTCTCCCCCGGCCTCACGCCGGCTTCTGGAGCCACGCCGTGGTCGCCGTGGTCTGCCTCTACCTGGGCGGGTTGCTGGTCCAGAACCTTGGTGCCGTCCCCTTCGGCAGCAGCCTGGCGGCCATCTACCCGCGCTTCGGCGGTCTCGACCAGACCTCCCTGCTGGTGGCCTGGCAGGACATCGAGGGCAACTACGTGCTCCGCGGCGTCCCCGCCAGCCTCGGCACCCAGGCCGGCGAGGCGGCCCTGGTGCAGGCGCTGGACAGCACCTACCACGACCGCTTCAGCGCCTACTTCACGAAGAGCCAATACCAGCAGTTCACCGCCGCCGTCAACCAGGATCGCAGCGGCAGCATCGGGATCGCGCTCGAGGAGCGCTGCGCCGACGCGACCCTCTGCCCCTCCGACCAGAGCCCCACCGAGCTCGCGGTCGAGGACGTCCTGCACGGCCAGCCGGCGGAGCGCGCGGGGCTGCGCGACGGCGACGTGCTGGTGGCGGTGGGCGGGACCCAGGTCTCCAACCTGGGCTCGCTGAACCAGCAGATCGATGCGGTGTCGGGGCTGATCGACGGGCCCGCGGGCACCCGGGTGACCCTCGCCGTCGATCGCCGGGGCGCGCAGCTCTCCTTCACCGTCACCCGGGCCAATCTCCAGATCCCCACCGTCGACAGCCGGATGTTCGGCACCGTGCTCGACCTCCAGGTCACCAGCTTCGGGGAGGACACCGCCCAGGAGGCCGTCGCCCAGCTCAAGCGCGGGCTCGCGGCCGGTGCCACCGCGGTGGTCCTGGACCTGCGCGGCAACGGCGGTGGCTACGTCAGCGCGGCGGTGACCCTGGCCAGCCAGTTCCTCACCCGCCGCGGCAGCGAGCAGGACGTGGTCGTCCGGCGCGGCCGGATGGACCTCCAGGGACAGCCGTCGAGCGCCCAGACGGTGATCCACGATCAGATCCAATCGGGTGGTCTCGCCCCCTCCATCCCCCTGGTGGTCCTGGTCGACGGGGGCACCGCCTCGGCCTCCGAGATCGTCACCGCGGCGCTCCGCGACTACCACCGGGCCACCGTGGTCGGGGAGACCACCTTCGGCAAGGGCTCGGTGCAGCTCGACTTTCCCCTCCCGGACGGCAGCGACCTGCACCTCACCGTCGAGAAGTGGTACGGCCCCGATGGCGAGAGCATCGACGGGACCGGGATCACCCCGGCTCAGGTCGTGCCGCTGCCGGACCCGGACGATCTCTTCACCCTGGAGGCCCAATCAGCCGAGCCCTCCCAGGATCCCCAGCTCCAGGCCGCCCTGGCGATCGCCGGGCAGGGCGGCTGATCCCGGCCGGGCGGGCCTCAGCGGGCTCGGCGGGTGGTAGTGCCGGCGTGGCGCCGCGGGGCGGCCGCCGGCGGCCGGATCTCAGCCGGCGGAGCGGGCCTGGCGGCGGAGGCGCAGCCAGCGGCGCATCCGCGGGGGCAGCTCCTCAGCGGTGGCCCGCCGGTGCTCCGCCTCCTGGTGGCGGACCACCAGCCAGGCCGCCAGCCCGAGCACGCTGAAGACGGCTCCGATCAGGCTCCAGGCGTTGACGTTGCGGTCCCAGCGCTCGGCGTCGTAGCCGACCCCGACCCCGATCAGCAGCCCACCGAGGACGAGCACGATCTCCAGGGTGTTCACGGGTGGTCGCTCACGTCGGCGTGAATATACTGCCGAGGCAATGGCGGGCAGCTATGACGTCGCCTTCCTGGGTGGGGGCATGGGCGGGTACGTGGGTGCGATCCGGGCTGCCCAGCTCGGGCTCCGCACCGCCGTGGTGGAGGAGGACAAGCTCGGGGGCACCTGCCTCCATCGCGGCTGCATCCCGACCAAGGCCCTGCTGCAGTCGGCCTTCGTCCTCGACCAGGCGCGCCAGGGTGGCCGGCTCGGGGTCCGGGTCAGCGGGGTCGAGCTCGACTACGCGCAGGTGGCCCGGAATCGCGACCAGATCGTCGGCCAGCTCCATCGGGGCGTCGAGTACCTGATGAAGAAGAACCGCATCGAGGTGGTGCGCGGTCGCGGCCGGCTCGAGGGCCCGCGCCGGGTGCGGGTGGGTGGCGGCCAGAGCGGCGACGCCGACGTCGAGGCCGGGTCCATCGTGATCGCCACCGGCTCCCGCCCCAAGCAGGTGCCCGGTGCCGAGGCGGACGGGCGGGTGGTGCTGACCTCCGACCACGCGCTCGCGCTCGACCACGTCCCCGCCTCGGCCATCGTGCTGGGCGCAGGTGCGGTCGGCGTCGAGTTCGCCTCCTTCTGGCGGAGCTGCGGGGCCGAGGTGACCGTGGTGGAGATGCTCGACCGTCTGGTGCCGCTCGAGGACCGGGCCATCGGCGTCGAGCTGGCCAAGCACTTCGAGGCGCGGGGGATCCGCTGCCTGGTCGGCGCGACCCTGGACCTCGGCTCGATCCGGCGTGGCGAGGAGGGGGTGGAGGTGTCGGTCACCCACGGTGGGGCGGAAGAGAGGCTCCGCTCCGAGGTGCTGCTGATCGCCATCGGCCGCACCCCCAACACCGAGGAGATCGGCCTGGAGAGCACGGCCGTGGAGCTGGAGCGGGGATTCGTCCGCGCCGGACCCGATCTGCGCACCGCCGAGGAGGGGGTGTACGCCATCGGGGACGTGATCGGCGGCTTCCTGCTCGCTCACAAGGGCAGCCACGAGGGGATCATCGCGGCCGAGGTGATCGCCGGCCTCGGCCCCCACCCCCTCGACCCCAACCTGGTCCCCCGGACCACCTACTGCACCCCCCAGATCGCCTCGATCGGGCTCTCCGAGGAGGAGGCCCGTGCCGCGGGCCACCAGGTGAGCGCCGGGGTCTTCCCGCTCACCGCCAACGGCCGCTCGATCATCTGGGGGGAGCGGGGCTTCTGCAAGGTCGTCGCCGGGGCGGACGGCACCGTCCTCGGCGTCCACATGATCGGCCCCGAGGTCACCGAGCTGATCTACGCCGCGGCGTTGGGCGGCCTGCTCGAGGCCACCCCGTTCGAGATGGGCCGGGCCATTGCCCCCCATCCGACCGTGAGCGAGATAATCATGGAGGCCGCGCTCGCGGCCGGGGGCGAGCCGATTCACATGTGAGCGGCCGGGCCCTGCTCTCCGTCTCTCGCAGCCGCCGGCCGAAACCAGGAGCGCCCAGCCGGCTTCGGAATGTGGCGCCGTTCCCCCGCCCTTGACGGCGAGGGCGAGCTGGGCGTGTCGGCAGCAGCGTTCGTCGGGCCCGCAGCCTCACCGGAGGAGAAGGGGTGGTAGTTGCCAATAGGGACGTCCGAGGGGTGACCGGCATCGAAGCCGAGACCCTGCGGGCGATGTACCGGCACATGCTTCGGGCCCGCCTGCTCGACGAGCGGATCTGGCTGCTCAACCGCCAGGGGGTGGTGCCGTTCTGGGTCTCGGGGATGGGCCAGGAGGCGATCCAGGTGGGGCTCGGCATGCACCTCCGCCCGGGCGTCGACTGGGTGGCCCCGTACTACCGGGACCTCGCCCTCTCCCTGGTGCTGGGGATGACCCCTCGCGACCACCTGCTGGCGGCCTTCGCGAAGGCCGCCGACCCCAACACCGGTGGCCGTCAGATGCCGGCCCACTACAGCAGCCGGCGGCTCAACATCGTCAGCTCCGGGTCGGTGGTGGCCACCCAGCTGATCCACGCCACCGGGGTTGCGCTCGCCTCCAAGATCCGGGGCGAGGACGCGGTGACCGTGACGACCACCGGGGAGGGCGCGACCAGCGAGGGGGACTTCCACGAGGCCCTCAACTTCGCCGCCATCCACCACCTGCCGGTGGTCTTCGTGGTCGAGAACAACGGCCTCGCCATCAGCGTGCCGGCCTCCAAGCAGATGAACACCCCCGACGTCGCGGACCGGGCGGCCGGATACGCCATCCCCGGGGTGGTGGTCGACGGGTCCGACCCCGTCGCCAGCTACCAGCAGTGCGGCGAGGCGATCGCCCGGGCCCGCGCGGGCCAGGGGCCGACGCTGATCGACGCCAAGGTGCAACGGCTCACCTCGCACAGCTCCGACGACGATCAGCGCCGCTACCGCACCGAGGAGGCCCTGGAGACCGACCGCCGCAGCGACTGCCTGGTGACCTACGCGCGCCGCCTGGCCGAGCTCGGAGTGCTCACCTCGCGGGCGGAGGCGGCGATGCGGGCCGAGCTCGTGGCCGAGCTCGACCTGGCGACCGCGGAGGCGGAGGCGGCGGCCGATGCCGACCCCGCGACCATCCTCCTCCACGTCCTGGGAGACGCCTGATGGCCGTCAGGACCTACCTCGAGGCGATCCGCGAGGGGATGCGCGACGAGATGCGACGCGACGATCGGGTGATGGTCTTCGGTGAGGACGTCGGCGCCAAGGGCGGCGTCTTCGGGGTGACCGAGGGACTGCAGCGCGAGTTCGGGGAGTGGCGGGTGATGGACTCCCCGCTCGCCGAGTCCTGCATCGTCGGGGTCTGCATCGGCGCCGCCCTCAACGGCATGCGCCCGATCGCCGAGATCCAGTTCCAGGACTTCATCCTGCCGGCGGTGGACCAGATCGTCAGCGAGGCCGCCAAGGTCCGCTACCGCAGCAACGACGATTGGCACGTGCCCGTGGTCATCCGGGCCCCGTTCGGGGGCGGTGTCCATGGCGCCCTGTACCACTCCCAGTCGCTGGAGGCGATGTTCTGCCACGTGCCCGGGCTCCGGGTGGTGGTGCCGTCCAACCCGTATGACGCCAAGGGGATGCTGGTGACGGCGATCCGCGACCCCGACCCCGTCCTCTACTTCGAGCACAAGCGGGCGTACCGGTCGGTCAAGGGTGAGGTCCCCGACGGCGAATACACCGTCCCGCTGGACCGGGCCCGGGTCGCCCGCGCCGGCGAGGACATCGTCGTCTTCACCTACGGCCTGATGGTCGACACCGC
>DNAU01000283.1 GCA_003491925.1 Chloroflexota bacterium | reverse complement strand
CACCTATTGGCGCAAGCTCTTAGACCTCGGGGGGGATCGGCGGGGCCGATCGCCGGGGGCGGGGCCGCGCTGGAGCCCGCGAGGGGGGCCGCCCGGGCCGATCGGGGCGGGGACGCGGCGCCGCCCGGGGGACGCGCTTGGGGAGTCCCGCCGAGGTGGCGGTCGACGGAGAAGGCTCGGCGCCGATGCGGGCCGGCTCCGGCACCGGCACCGATGCCGGTTCCGTCGCTGACGCGGACGCGGACGCCTTCACCGCCGGTCTCTTCCGACCCAGCCATTCCGGCGGGCTGAGCACGACCCACATGGCGATGAGGGCGGCGGCCAGCCCGGCGAAGAGGGGACTGCGGAGGACCAGGAGGGTGCTCCCGAAGCCGCCGATCACCACCGCCTCCTTCCCCAGGATGTCGCTGCGCGGCACCGTCCAGGGGTCGGGGGCGGGGTTGTTGTCGCCCTTGAGCGTGAATCCGACGGTGGCGTTGCCCGCGACGATCCGGTGGATCAGGTCGTCCCCGGCCCCGATCTGGCCCTTGGGAACCCGGTAGACGACCAGGTCACCCACCTTGTAGGCGGCCTGCGCCTCGGCGAGAACGAAGTCGCCGGTCTTCAGCGTGGGCAGCATCGAGGTGCCCTTGACGGTGATGAAGGTGGCCGGTCCGCCGAGGAGGGAGGTGGGGCGAAGCTCCACCCACCAGGCCGTCAGCACCACCATGAGCACGGCCAGGAAGGCGATGTTGGCCGGCCGGCGGAGGCTGGCGACGAGCTGCTGGGCCACGGCTGGGGTGGTGGTCCCAGCAGACGGCTCGGCGACCGAGATCCTCCGTTCCGCCGGGCGGGGCTTCGGGGTGCTCGGGCGAGCCCGTGCGCCCGTGGCCCCCGCGGGCGCGCTCGGAACGCGCACCACCCGGCGCTCGAGAGCCGCGGTGGCCAGCGAGCGGAGCGGGTCGAGCAGGGCGCCCAGCTCCGAGAGGGCGGACGCGGTCAGGCTCAGTTGGCGGAGCGGGTGGACGCCCGTGGGCCGCCTGGGGACGGTGCCGACCTGGCTCACGGCACGTCCACATAGGTGATCACGAGCTGCGGGTCCTCGGTGGCGTTGAGGGTCTCCCCGTTCTTGGCCTCGTAGGTGGCGTGGTAGGCGGTGCCGGCGGCGGTGAGCTCGGCGCTGTCGCGGATCATCCATCCGTAGTCGGCGGCGCCTCCCGCCACGAACTTCGCGACGTCAGCGGTGACCGTCCAGCCGCTGACGTAGCCCGCGGCCTTGTTGGTTGTGCAGGTGCTTCCCACCTGCATCTGGGCGGTCCAGCCGCTCGCGGGGTTGTTGAGCGTGGTTCCGAAGGGCTGGTTGTTCCAGGTGATCCCGGTGCCCCCGGTCTCGTTCCAGGATGCGGTCACGGGGAAGGCGTCCTCCGTCCGGCAGTTGTTGGTCGGCACCGCGGTCGCCCAGAGGCGGAGGGTGGCGACGCGGACGATCGCACTCGCCGGGATGGCCGGGGAGCAACCGCTGACCAGGAACTCAATGTAGACCCGCATGTTGGCGTTGTGGCTCGACTGGACCTCCATGGTGGCGGCGGCCCCGTAGTTGTTGCCCGCACCGCCCTGCTCGACCGCGGCGTCGATCTCGTTGGTAGTGGTGGTGGGATAGCCGCTCAGGATGCAGGTCCGGACCGGGGTCAGGTTCTGCGCGGCCAGGCTCAGGCTCGCCGCCGACGCGGTGGGGATGCAGAGCAGGGCTCCGAGGGCGAGCAGACAGTAGCGGAGCTTCATGGCCCGGTCATCACGACATCCGCCTCCGCGGCGGCGGTGACCGGGATGTCGCCGGAGGGGATGGCCACGGTCACCTGGCCGCCCCCGGCGGGAACGGTCTGGCTGGCCGGCGTGTAGAAGACCGTCGGCCCCTCGGCCATGGTCACAGAGATCGTTGCCCCGGCGCAGGAGGAGGGGATGCTGCTCACCGTGACGCCGGTGACGTAGGTGGTCGTCACCGTCTCCACCACGGTCAGCGCCGCCGACGTGCACCGCGGAGTCGGAACGGTCCCGGCGCCGATGTCGTGGCTTGAGTCGGCGAGGCCCGCAGCGCGGCCGACGACCGCCGTCCCCACCATCACCACGGCGGCGGTGGCGAGGAAGCGGACTATCGCGCGGGACCTGCTCATCTCCACATCACCCCGGAAAATGGCCGGCGGGCCCTGCGGCTGGGAGGCCGTAGGACCCGCTGGCGGAGCGAAGCGAGGTTATCAGCCGCCCAGGACGACGGCCACGCCCGTCACAGAGGCGGCGTTCACGGTCGTCAGGGTCACCACCAGGGTGCTGCCGCTGCTCGGAGTGGTACCGGTGGCCTCGCCGAGGGGAGCGCTACCGCTGCCGGTGAGCTCGACCCGGTAGGGCACGCCGTAGCAGGTGCTCGCCAGCCCGTTCAGGGTGACGGTGCCCGCGCTGTAGCCGGGGACGCTCGCCTGGTAGCTGGGAACGTAGGTGGCGTTGAGGGTTGCGCTCTGGCAGGCGGCCACGGTCGTCACGCCCGCGCCGAGTTGGTCGCTGGTGACGCTGAGGCTCGCCGCCAGGGCGTAGACGCCGCTGAAGGCGATGACCCCCGCGACGGTGGCTCCGATGATTCGCTTCATGGTGGACTTCGCTCCGTTGGTTTCTTGGAGATTCGGGTGGGTGGCTGCGGCCGGTGAGTCGCGGTGCCCTGAGGGCCGCTCCCGCGTTCTGTTAGCCGCCGATGACGACAGCGACGTTGGTCACCAGGTTCGCCGACGCCGGGCTGGCGAACGCGACGGTGAAGCTGCCGGTGGTGCCGGTGGAGGTGACCGGCGAGGATGCCAGCGCGGTGCCACCGGTGCCGTACAGGGTCACCTGGGCGTTGACGCTGTTGCAGGTCGACGCGACACCGGTCACGGTGGCTCCGCTCACGACGTAGCCCGGCCCGGGCGAGGCGACCTGGTAGGTGAGGTCGGCCGCGGGGTAGGTCACGGTGACCGCCGTGGCCTGGCAGGAGGCCACCGTGGCGACGCCCGCGCCGAGGGTGTTGCTGCTGACGTTGAGGCTAGCCGCCAATGCGTAGATGCCGCTGAAGGCAACCACGCCGGCGGCGATGGCTCCGAGAATTCGCTTCATCTGATTCCTCGCTCCGCTGTCCTGATCGAGAGTTTTCGGGTGGGTGGTGATCGCGGGTCAGCCCTCGCCCACTGGGCAAGGCTTCCCACGGGGCCATAGTGCATCTGCACCATTTGGCGCTCACAACGCGTCAGCACCCTGCTGCCCCGGCGTCACCGCGCCACCATGCCCGTGACGCCGGTCACGTCCTCGTGAAACGGAACTCAGACATTGGCGCCTGCGATGCGATGGTCGTGCTCGCTCCGATCGAGGTGCATGACCAGGGCGTAGCCGCGGGGCGGAGCTGAGGTTCGGGAGCCTCAGCCGCCGATGACCACGGCCACCCCCGCGACCGCGGAGGCGTCCACCGGCGAGGCGAAGCCGGCGGTGGGGGAGAAGCTGGTCTCGCCCGCCGGGACCGTGCCCGTGACCGCGCCCAGCGAGACCCCGGCTGCGCTGAGGAGGGTCACCCGATAAGCCTGCCCGGTGCAGGCGGCCAGGCTGGGGGTCGAGGCGGCGTCGGTGAGGGTCACGCCGGTCACCGCGTAGCCGCTGCCGCTGCCCACCGCCGGTGAGTACGCCGTCGTGTAGCTCACGCGAAGGGTGTCGGACGTGCAGGCGGACACTGTCTGCTGGCCGCCGCCGAGGCTCTGACCGGTGGTGCTCAGGCCGGCGGCCAGGGCCTCGCTGGCGGCGAGCGCGGCGATGCCGGCGGAGATCACCGCAAACGCCTTCAACGCCTTTGTCACGCCTCTCATGCTCGCCCCCGGCGATCCTTCCGGCGAGATGCAGGTGGCCGAACCTTGGCTAGTGCCCCTGCACCGGGCCGGGTGACGGATCTGCGGCGTACAGGACGCCGAACCACTCATCCCCGTATGTCGGCGTCGACGAGGGGGCGGCGTCATCCCGGCGCCGGCGCGGGCTGACCGAGCCACCTGGCCCGCTTGGTACAGTCTCGCGAGGAGTGCCGGGAAGTCTGGTCGGCAGGTTGTCGTTCAGGGAGGACTCCTGTGCCGGTCGGGGCCGCGGCACCGCTGTTCGCACTCGCCGCCTGCGTCAGCCTCGCCACCAGCTGGCTGCTGGTCTCGCGGCTGGAGCGGGTGGGCGAGCGGCTCGGTCTCTCCGAGGCCCTGCTCGGCATGGTCGCCGCCCTGGCCGCGGACGCGCCCGAGATCACCTCGGCGATCACCGCGCTGGTGAACCATCAGCAGCGGATCGGGGCGGGGGTCGTCATCGGGTCCAACGTCTTCAATCTCGCCGCGCTCCTGGGCCTCGGCGCCCTGGTCGCGGGCGCCATCCGGTTCCGGCGCCGGGTGGTCATCCTCGGCGGTCTGATCGCCATCTGGATCGCGGCGGTGTGCATGGTGTCGGTGCTCGGCGCCGTCCCCCCGGTCGCGGGACTGGCGCTGAGCGGTCTCGCGCTGGTCGGGTACCTGGTCCTCCTCGGTGCCGACCGGCGGCTGCTCCGCCGTCTCGCTGCCGGGCACCGCTGGGCGCACTGGCTGCGCGCCGCGGTGGTGGAGGAGGAGCGAGACCTGGACGCGGCCATCCGCCCCGTCCCCGCCGATCGCACCGACATGGTGATGGCGGGCGTAGCCCTGATCGTGGTGGTGCTGGCGAGCGCCACCATGGAGCGCGCCGCCTCCGATCTCGGCCGGAGCTTCGGCGTGCCCGAGATCGTGACCGGGGCGCTGGTGCTGGCCGCTGTGACCAGCCTGCCCAATGCGGTGGCGGCGGTTTACCTCGCCGTCCGCGGACGGGGCGCGGCGGTCCTCAGCATCGCCCTCAACAGCAACAGCCTCAATGTGGTCGTCGGCCTCCTCCTCCCCGGCGCGTTGGTCGGCCTGGGAGGGCCAGCCGGGGAGGCGGGGTTGGTGGCGGCGTGGTACCTGGGGCTGACGGCGGTGACCCTCGGCCTCGCCCACCGGCAGCACGGCCTGGGCCGGCCGGCGGGCGCCCTCATCGTGGGCGCCTACGCCGTGTTCGTGGCGTGGCTTCTGGTCGCCGCCGCTTGACCCGGGCTCAGGCTTTCGGGGCCGTCGCGGGGTCCTCCTCGGCGAGGATCCGGTAGAGGCCCTTGCGGGTGTCGGCCAGGAGCTGCCGCGCCTTGGCCACCTGGGCGTCGCTGCCGGCCTGGCCGACCTGGATGGTGGCCGCGCCGACCGCGGCCATGATCTCGAAGAGCGAGCGCGAGTCCTCGTCGATCGAGTCGGCCACCGAGGCCCAGGGCGCGGCCAGCTCGTCGGGGTGCTCGTCCGCGTAGGTGCGTCCGGCGTCGGTGAGCCGGAACTCCCGCCGGCCGGCGTCCTCCACGGCCTCGATCAGGCCCTCGTCCTCGAGCTGCTGGAGGGCCGGGTAGACGGATCCGGCGCTCGGCTTCCAGAGACCGCTGCTGCGGCGCTCGATCTCCTGGATGATCTGGTAGCCGTTGCGCTGCTGCTCGCGGAGCAGGGCGAGGATGGCGGCACGGACGTCGCCCCGGCGCATCCGCGGCCCTCGGCCCGAGCCGGGCCCGAACGGCCCGAAGAAGGTGCCGAAGCGGCCGAACCGTGGGCCGCCGAAGGGCGGCCTGCGATGGGGCTGTCCCGGACCCCAGCTGAAGGGATTGCCGCCGAAAGGATTGCCGGGTTCCTCGGTGGTCGGGTCGAAGCCGGCGCCGCGCCGAGCCTTCGCGGCAAATCGCCGCAGGCCGCGCGCCCAGGGGTCTCCTTCGAATGGTGCGAACTGATCTCTGCTGGCGGTGTCATCCATGGCTGGCTACCTCGGGGGTGTCCGATCGACGATATGCTAACGATATATCGTGATAGATCTGAATGCAAGCCCTGGGGTTCCGCCAGCCGCGGGCGAGGGGTCAGACCGTCCCCTCGTCGAAGAGCGACCGCCACCCTCGCGCCCGGATCTCGGGGGAGGGGCGCCAGCTCAGCTCCTCGCGAATGCGACGCGCATCGACCGCGATCGCGGTGACCAGGGCGGCGGCATGAGGGGTGAGCCCCGAACCGCGGAGCGAGCCCAGGACCGCGCCGTAGAGGCCGTTCTCGGCCTCGCCCAGGCCCTCGGCGGCGGGGGTCGGGTGGTCGGGCTGATCCGGGTTGCCCAGTGGGTTCCAGGCTTCGAGCTCCGCCGCGACCTCGTGGAGCAGCCGCGCCAGCGCCTGGGAAGGACGGGAGGGCAGGCTCCAGCCCGGGCCCGCCTCGGTCACGGCGCGGGCCATGCCGCGCACCTGGCGCTCGACCATCTCGAGCACGGGGATGGCGGCGCCAAGGCGCTCCGCCGTGGCCCGGCCGCGCTGCCCGGCGGGGTTCCACCGGCAGGCCTCCTCGGATCGGCTCACCACGCGCGCGGCGGCGGTCACCTCGCGGCCCAGCTGCCGGGCCGCGTCGAGGAGGGCCTCGGGGCCCGGCGCGACCGGGGCCGGCCCACCCGGGTGGACGTGGGCGGCGACCCTCTCCACCAGCGCCGCCTGCCCGGCGGCGACACCCCGCACGCGCGCCTCCGCCTCGTCGAGATGGGTCCGCGGGAAGACGATCAAGGTTCACCAGGATCCCGCAGGCCGCGCCGATGGCGGTGTCGATCACACGGTCGAAGCCATAGCCACCCAGCGTTGCACCGAGCACCAGCACCAGCAGGGCGCTGATCGGCACCTGGATCGATCCCTGGGTGCCCAGGCGCAGCGCCCTCCCCAGCAGCAGCGAGACGAAGATCACCAGCGCGATCGACCAGGCGTGGATCCCCGCGACGTGGGCGAAGGCGCCGGCGACCAGCACCCCCACCATCACCCCGGCGACATGCTGGAGGCCGCGCGACACCGACTGCCAGACGGTCACCTGGACGGTGAGCACCGCGGCGAGCGGCGCGAACACGGGGATCTGGTTGCCGAGGAGGTCGGCGGCCACGAACCAGGAGACGCCCGACGCGATCGCGGTCTTCGCCGCCTGGAGAAGGGTGCCCTCCAGGCTGGCCCGCAGCCCCACGACCAGCGCGGAGAACCGGCCGGTCCGCCGCGGCGAGGGCTTCTTCACGGCGCCCATCTTCCCCGTTCGCATTCAGGGTGCATGACGGAGTCCTGCGCGATGAGTGCGACCGCCGGCGGTGCCGGCGGGCTCCGGGACGTCCCCGGCCACTACCGGAGGAACACCAGTCCCACCACCCCCAGTGCCGCGCAGTAGTAGGCGTAGGGATCGAGCCGGCCGACCCGGAAGTAGCGGACCAGGAAGCGGGCGCTGGCGTAGGCGGTGAGGCCGGCGGCCACTCCACCGACCAGCATCGGCCCGAGGTTGGCCGAACCGGCCAGGGACGGCACCTCCAGTAGTCCGGCCGCGAGGATGATCGGGGTGGCGAGGAGGAAGGAGAAGCGCACCGCCTCCTCGTGGCGAAGGCCGCCGATGAGGCCCCCGGCCATGGTCGACCCCGAGCGCGAGATGCCCGGGAAGAGGGCCAGCACCTGGCAGGCTCCGACCAGGGCGGCCCGGCCGAAGCCCATCTCCTCAATGGTGCGGAAGCGCCCCGCCTCGAGGGTGGGGTCCCGCCGGGCGATCCCCGCCCGGCGCTCCGCCCGCCGCCGGAGCAGCTCCGCGCCGAGCAGGATGCCCCCGTTGACGATGAGCAGTGCCGCGGCGAGCCGCGGGTTGCCGAAGTTGGCCTGGAGCGGCGTCTGGAAGATGAAGCCGACGATCCCCGCGGGGATGGTTCCGACCAGGAGCAGCCAGGCCAGGCGCTCGTCGCCTCCGCTGACCCTCCCGGTGATCACGCTGCGGACGAATCCCACCACGATGCGGACCCACTGCCGCCAGTAGAGGACGATCAGGGCGGTGGCGGTGCCGATGTGGAGCAGCACCAGGAAGGGGAGGAAGTCGGGGTCACTCTCCCGGACCCCGATCCCGAGCAGGGGCGGCACCACCACCGCGTGGCCGAGCGACGAGACCGGGAACAGCTCGCTGGCGCCCTGGAGGACGCCGAAGAAGAGCGCGATCGGCAGGGTGATGCCCACGAACCCCGGACACTACCAGGGTCCGTGAACTGTTCACGGGAGCGGGCACCAGAGGGAACAGGTGAGGGCGATTGAGAGCGGCCGCCCAGGAACGCGTGGGACCGCTTGCGCTGCTCGGGACCAAGGTCGCAGAAAGGCAGTGCTCTTCGACCCTAGGACCGCACCCGGTATCTGGGGTGAACTTGCTGTGGAGCCGTCCTGAGGCGGCCGCCGGGAGAGAAGGTCACCGTGGATCGTGTGCCTGTTCTGTGCGACTGGAGAGGGACCAGCACGTGCTCGCGGTGCGCCGATGTCGAGCTCGTCTACCCGGCCGGCTCGCCCAACCATGACCGGCGTCGAGCCGTCTGCCACCGCCACGCCGAGGTCATCCTGGAGTACTGCGCACGGGCCAGGATGGATGCCCCGACACCGCGGCTGCTGCACCGGTCCGCGGTGATGATCTCTGCGCCGCTGAGGGTGCTGAGCGCCTGAGCGGCCGTGTCGAACCGGTGCCACCAGCGCGGGCGCCCGCGCGTGGCGGGGTGCACAGGGGAGGCGGTACCATCCGCGCCAGCCAAGGGACGATGGGCATCTGACCGGACGGGACCGCACCAGGGCAGCCCATGCAGCCCGGTGCGGCGTCGCGGTTAGGTCGTGGAGGCGCGAGATGAAGGCGAGATGGATCCTGGTGGCCGGTCTTGCTCTCCTGGCGGTCGGCTGCGGCGGCTCAACGACGCCCTCGACCGGTGGGTCGGCCCCGTCGACGCCGACGCCGACCGCGACCCCGGCGTCGACGGCACAGGTTGCCCAGGCCTATCTGTCGGCCGCCACCGCGGTGGACGCCGCCTACACGACGTGGAAGGACGACCTCGTCGCCGCCAACGGCAACGTCCTCCAGCTCAAGTCGCAGGCCGCGTCGTACGCCGCGGTGCTGACCACCTTCGACCGCACCGTCCAGGGAATCGGCGCGACCGGCCAGGCGGCCGCCGACATCGCCACCCTGGTCACCGATGACAACACCGTCATCGCCGACCTCAACGCGCTCCCCTCGCAGACGGTCTCCACCGAGGCCGCCTGGGACACCAAGGCGCTCTCGGACGGACTCGCCGCGGTGGCGCAGGGTGACGTGGTGCGCACCGACCTGGGCCTGCCCGCGTCGTCCTGAGCCGGCAGGCGTCGTGGCAGGCCCGCTCGGACCTGCTCGGCGCCTCGTGCTCGGCCCGGCTGGGTCAGCTCCCGGCGTCAGTGATGGAAGCGCGCGCGATCGGGGTGCTGGGGCAGCGGTGAGCTGAGCTTCTCGAGCTGGGCGACCTCCCGGCGGAGGTCGGCGACCAGCAGGTCGGCGAGGTCGCGCGACATCCCGTTGCGCACCACCACGCGCAGCACGGCGGTGTCCTGGAGGTTCTCCGGGAAGCTGTACGCGGGCACCTGCCAGCCGCGCTTGCGCAGCCCGTCGGAGACGTCGAAGACCGAGTAGCGGCCGACCTCCGGCTTGAGCGTGAAGGCGAACACGGGCAGCTCGCTGCCGTCGGTGAGCAGCCGGAAGGGCCCCATGCGCGCGATGGCGGCAGAGAGGTGCTGGGCGGTGTCGAGGCAGGCCTGCTGCACCCGGCGATACCCCTCGAATCCCAGCCGGATCAGGTTGTAGTACTGGGCGATGACCTGGGCGCCCGGACGGGAGAAGTTGAGCGCGAAGGTGGGCATGCTGCCCCCCAGGTAGTTGACCCGGAAGACGAGCTGGTCGGGCAGGGCCTCGCGGTCGCGCCAGATCACCCAGCCCACCCCGGGGTACACGAGCCCGTACTTGTGCCCGGAGGTGTTGATCGAGGCCACCCGGGGGATGCGGAAGTCCCACTCGAGGTCGGGCTGGACGAAGGGCGCGACGAAACCGCCGGAGGCGGCGTCGACGTGGACGGGAACGTCCGGCCCACCGGCCTGGTGCAGCCGGTCGAGCGCCGCGGCGATCTCGGCCACCGGCTCGTAGCTGCCGTCCTGGGTCGAACCGAGCACCGCCACGACCCCGATGGTGTTCTCGTCGCAGAGCCTCACCGCCTCCTCACCGGTGAGGTGGCGCCGCTCCCCCTCCATCGGCACGTAGCGCGGCTCGACGTCCCAGTAGCGGCAGAACTTCTCCCAGCAGACCTGGACGTTGATCCCCATGACCATGTTGGGCCGGTCGGCGGCGGCGCCGGCGGCGCGCCGGGCCTCTCGCCAGCGCCACTTGAGGGCCATCCCGGCGAGCATCGCCGCCTCGCTCGACCCGGTGGTGGAGCAGCCGACCGCGGTCTG
>DNAU01000078.1 GCA_003491925.1 Chloroflexota bacterium | reverse complement strand
GAAGGAGCCTGCGCCGCCGCCGCCGCCGCCCGCCGCTCGCGCCGTCCCGCCTGGCACGGACCAGAGGATTGCGAGGATTGGAAGCGCGATCATCGCGCGACAGAGCCTCACACGCCGCTCTCCGCGAGGATCGACGCTACATCGGCACCTGCGCTTGAGTTGACTGAGGCTTCCATCTCCAAGTAGTCACCCAAGGCCGGGGCGGTCTTCGTCTCAGTGATCTCGAGCTCCTGATACTCTTGGCCCGCGCCTATTGGGTAGTCGGTGACCTGACCAGTCGCTGACGTCCACTCGGTGATACAGGGACCCGCCCAAGTCAACGCGTACGCGACGCCGGGAGTGCTGATGCGAGCTCCCGTGAACTCGGACATCTCATCAGCCGTGATGATCATTGCGTACACCTTGATCGGGTACTCGCAGGCGGCCGTTTCGTCCACTACCTTGCCGCCTTGTTCGATGAAGGCGGTCACGTTGTTCCCCGTCGGAAGCAGGAAGCGCATGAAATCGTACTGTGCGTGCTGCCCCGCCCACTCCCAAAGAGCCCAGAGGGTGCTGTCGAGCTGCACCCACGTCGCGAGGGCCGCATCGGTCACTTGACCACCGGTCAGGTTCTTCGTTTGTACTGGGAGAGGGTTCGGCGTGATCTCAGAGCACGCAGGGACCATCGTCGCGTACATCTGGAACCACGCTTGCTTTACGGCCGTCAGGTTCGGGAGGTTGAGTTGGTCGTTGGCCAGCGCCGATGCTGCTCCGGGGATCGGCGTGTCCTGTGCGTCGCAAAACGAGGCGGGTGTGTCGGCCGGGGTTGACGTGGGTGTCGCCGATGGGACGTGGGCCCGCGTACTCGCCGGGACGGCTGATGGAGATGCCGTTGCACCACAGCCCGGGAGCAGCCCGATCGCGATAGATAGCGCGATGATCCGGGCGGCACTTCTGAGCCAGCCCCGGCGCGCGTGGCTCGCGGGTATTCGTGCGGGACGGGCGCCCATGGTCTCTCCTTCCCCAGAAACCGCAGGTTGCGGCGGCGCAGCATACAGACAACCGCACCCCGTTTGCTGAAGGCGCCGCTGGCCCCGATCCCGCGCTGGGTCACGGCGCACCTGATTGTCCGGAACGGGCCACTCCCCGCTACTCCCGGAGGTCACCATGACCGCCAGCCTATGGGGCGCCCTCAGACACGGGGCGGACATTCCAGACCTCGTTCCTTGATCGGCCCGCCAAGCCCGCTCCCCGACACCGCAGGCTGGGTGATGTAGCTGAGCGAGTGTACCTGTGCGGCTTCCGCCCCGTGGGCGGTTCACCCGGGGTGCAAACGCCCGTCGCGGCTGGCATCGAAGTCGCGCACGAAGTCCTGGAGGTCGTCTACCATGAGAAGCCTCCGGGCGCCCTTGGAGCGAAGGTTATCGAACAGATTCGCGGCGAAGCGGCGCGCCAGGCGGCCGTCGCCCGGTCTACGGTAGTCCTCGAGGTCCACCATGAAACGGAAGCTGGCGAAGTCGAGGACACCGTCCGACTCGTAGTCGTGGCCATCGATGACGTCTGCCAGCATGGCCGCGTTCCAGAGCGAGACCCCCTCGGTCCCCCAGTCGGTCGTGAAGGGTCGACTGTCAACGCCGGACAGCGCGGCCTCTCGGGCGGCTGCGACGACGGCGTCGAGCGAGAATGGCCCATCAATGAAGGGTTGCCACTCGATGTGGCTGTCGTCGTCTATGGCCATGAGATCTCCCAAGCGGCGCCGATGATTCTTATGGTTGTCAAGCGATTCCTGCCGGCGCCCAGTCACCTCCGAAGGCCGCGCAGTGCCTCTATCTCTGTCAGGTCGGATTCACGGCCATCCAAAATTGCACTCGCCACCTGTCCAGGCGTCAACGTTCCGAACTGCCCGTTGGCGCTCTTCAGCGCGCTTCGAACTGTGACGATGGTGGCCGAGCCGCCCGGCGGTCCGGTGAGCGTCTTGAACTCTGTAGGCTGTCCGTCGACCAGCGCATCGTACATACGTTGACCGGGAACCCCAGATTCCGCCACCGAGACCACGGTGTGCCCTTCGCCGGCGAGGAACTGGCCCACCCGGAGTTCATCCGGTGAGAACGGGCGCGCAGAATCGTCCACCGCGGACCCGTCGTCGGCGGCCGGCGGGTTGAGGTTGGCATCGCCCCCGCCCCCCGGCCCAAGGTCCCCATGGAAGTCGCCCCCGGCGCTGTGCCACAGCCCACCCTCGACCTCCGAGAGCGCCCCATTGAGCGCGCTGCTCGCCGCCTCTCCGGCGTCGAAGATGGGCACGACGTCGTCGCCCGTCTGGTCGAAGTCGGGGTCCGTCCGATCCAGGAGGTCGGCCCCGAGCTGGCTGAGGGCGTCAGAGCCGAAGCCACTGAGGGCGCCTCCCTGGGCGGCGTTGAGGACGGTGAGCGCGGCCATCAGGCCGAGCTGGATCCAGTGCTCGTTCTGGGCGTGCTCGAGCTCGTCGGCGTAGTCGCGCAGCTCCCGGGCGAAGGCGACGAGGTTGTCGCCCAGAGTGTTGAGGACGGTGGAGGGCGAGCCCCGGGTGCCGGCCGTCCACGCGCCGCGGAATGAGGTGGCGGCCGTCCCGGTCCACGATTGGGTGAGGGTGATGACGGCGTCATCGAGGGCGAGGGTCGCCCTGCGGTACTCGGCGGTGAGCGCGTCGACCATCTCGGCGATCTGGCGGATGCGCCCCGGATCGCCGGCCGGCCCGGTGAGGAAGCCGCCCATGTCGCCGAGGACGTTGCCCGCACCGGTGAGCAGGAAGGTGGACAGGTCTCCCCCCGCTGACATGGGCCGAACCTATGGGCCCGGAGCGGACACCACCCGGACAATCGGTCGGGGCCACGCCCCGGCGAACCTGACCCGCCGAGGCCGGGGAACGGGATGCCCCTCGACGCGACAGCCGCCCGGCCTCCGGACGCTACGGCGCCAGCCGCTCCCTCACCCCGGCGGCACCGGCGCGGCGGAAGCGGATGCGGTCGTGGAGCCGGTCCTCTCGCCCCTGCCAGAACTCGAAGATCTCCGGCACGACCCGATAGCCGCCCCACTCCGGAGGCCGGGAGATGGCGTTGTCGTCGGGGAACCGGCGTCTCGCCTCTGCCCACCGGCGCTCCAGCTCGTCCCGCCCGGAGACCACCTGGCTCTGCGGGGATGCCCACACCGACAGCCGTCCGCCCACCGGGCCGTCCCGGAAGTGGGCGTCCGAGAGCTCATCCCCGAGCCGTTCGACGCGCCCCTCGACCCGCCTGTCGGTGGATCGGCCGGGTCCAGCGCAGCACCAGGGCAACCTCTGCCCGTCCGTCCATCTCCACGCCCTTGCGGCTCAGCCGGTGGGTGTGGAAGACGAGCCCGTCGTGATCCGCCCCGCGCAGCAGGACGACGCGCACCGAGGGCGCTCCCGCGGGCGACACGGTTGCCAGCGCCATCGCGTTGGCCGCCTCGTCGCCTGCCTCGCGCCAGCGCAAGCCACGAGTGGAGCGCCGCGAACGGGTCATCGCCGAGGTCCGCCGAGCGGAGGGGCGGATGGTCGTCGGGGAGGTCTGGTGGCATCCAAGCTCCTGCCGGCAGGCCGCCTAAGGTGCAGCCTAAGGGGGGCCGTCTACGTAGTAGTGGCGGCGCCACCTCACGAAGAGGCCCACCACCAGCAGGACGAATGCCAGCTCGAAGACGAGCGGGGTCGGGAAGTGGAACACCGCCCCCGCGACCTGGGCGGCCACGGAGGCCGGGGCAGTCGGGGTGGACGTCGGCTTGGGGACCGTCCCCTGGCCGGTCGCCGGCGGCAGGGTTCCCCCCGATGCAGGCAGGGTGGTGAGGGCGCCCGAGGCGGTGGTCAGCACCGGGGGCGACGGCGCGGTCGTGTCGACCTCGCGGTAGATGGCGGCACCGCCCTGGTCGGGATCGAGCGCCGCGATTACGGTGGCGTAGGGCTCCCCGGCCGCCACCGCGATGCTCTCCACCTCCTGCCGCGCCGGCTCTCCCGCGGCGTGGTCGGTCGGGAGGCCCTGGTTGGCGGCACTGAAGCTCTGTCCCCCGTCGGTGGACCGGAAGAGCCCGCCCCCGCTGCTCCCGCCGGCATCGGCACCGGCATAGACGAGGTTGGGATCGAGGGGGCTGAAGGTCGCGTCGGTCAGGGAGGTCCCCTGCGGGATCCCGGTGGAGGCCGTCCACGTCGTGCCGCCATCCCCGGAGCGGTACGTCCCCTTGG
>DNAU01000080.1 GCA_003491925.1 Chloroflexota bacterium | reverse complement strand
CCCGGAGCGGTACGTCCCCTTGGCGGTGGTCACCAGGATCGGGTTGGCCGGGATCGCCTGAGAGGTGGGGCCGATGCTGATCGAGCTCACCAGATCGCCGGACGACAGCCCCTGGCTGATCGGCTGCCACTCCCCGTCGGTCGGGTTGCGCCGGTACAGGAAGGTGCCCCCGGTGTTCGGGTAGTCGACCCCGGCGTAGAAGACCGGCCCCGCCGAGCCGGCGACCCCGGCCACCGCGCTGATGCTGTCCCCGCTCAACCCTCCCGGGTACCAGGTGGTGCCGGTGGCGGAGAGGGCGACCCCGTCGTCGGTTCCTGCGGCCAGCCCACCCGGGGTCACCACGATGTCCCTGACGTCCAGGTTGGGCAGCGCTGACGAGTCGTCCGTCCAGGTAGTGCCCTGGTCGGTGGAGGTCCGGATCCCCCCGCCGGCGAGACCGGCGTAGAGGGTCTCCCCGGTGCCGGACGAGGTCTGGAAGGCGACAGCCCAGACCCGCGTGCCGTGGAACCCGGCGGCCGACCAGGTGTTGCCGCCGTCCGAGCTCAGATACACGCCGTTGTCGGTCGCGGCGGCGGCGAGCTGGGGGTTGCCCGGGTCGAAGGCCACCTGCCAGATCTCGCCGCTGCCCAACCCAGCGAGGCTCCCCGCCGGGGCCCACGCCGCGGCACCGACCGAGCTCGAGAGGGCGCAGCAGAGAGCGAGGGTGGCGGCGATGCCGGCCCCCGCGGTGGCCGCGAGCCGCCGCGGCCACAGACGGTGACGGAGAGGGGGCAGGTTCCTGGTGGAGGTTGCGATCCGAATGGTGTCCAAGGGCGGGCGAATGAGGGGTGGCGTAGGGGTGGGGTCCCCGCCCCGGCCGGTCGCGGCGGCCGGCGAGCCGGGCCAGGATAGCAGCGATGCCCTCTCGATGCCTCGTCTCCGGCTCGGCGCAGTGCCTGCGACGGAACCTCCGAGTGCTCCCGGGATCCCCGCCCCGTCCAGGGTAGACGTTCAGTGGCCCGCGCAGTCTCGAAACGCCAACTGGTCTATACCAGTTGTACACTCTTCACATGACCATCCGGGGATGCAAGCCGGCGCCGACCCACCACCGAGGTCGCCGGCTATGAACGGAAAGGCGATGGCGGCGGAGATGGCCGAGCAGCCGGCGGTGCTCGAGCGCTTGGTCCAGCGCCGCGCCGCCGTGGCCGCGGAGGTGCGGGCGGTGGTTCCACACCCGCTGTGCGGCATCACCCTGGTGGCCCGGGGCTCATCCGACAATGCCGCCTTGTACGGCCGCTACATCCTGGAGATGGCGTCCCGCCGCCCGGCCGGCCTGACCGCCCCCAGCATCCACACCCTGTACCGGTCGCCGGTGGAGATGGACGGATACCTGGTGGTCGCGATCAGCCAGTCGGGCAGGACCCCGGAGATCCTCACGGTGCTCCGCCGCCTCCGTGAGCAGGGGGCTCGCACCGTGGCGATCGTGAACGG
The DNA here is from genome assembly GCA_003491925.1 of Chloroflexota bacterium. Taxonomy (GTDB): domain Bacteria; phylum Chloroflexota; class Dormibacteria; order Aeolococcales; family Aeolococcaceae; genus Changshengia. The sequence continues at coordinate 1,647 of DNAU01000080.1, read as the reverse complement.
CGCCGGCTCACCGCTCGACGAGGAGGCCGAGGTGACCGTCCACCTCGACGCCGGCCCGGAGGTCGCCGTGCCGGCGACCAAGACCTTCACCGCCACGCTGGTGGCCCTCGGTCTGATCGCCGCCGCGGTGGGCGACGTCGCCTGGAGCGACGCCGACATCGCCGCCCTCCCGGGTCAGGTCGAGCGCCTGCTGGCGGACCCGGTGCCGTCGGACCGGCTCGCCGCCGCGATCGGGGAGGGTGACCGGGTGCTGGTCACCGGCCGAGGGTTGCTGCTGGTGGCGGCGCTGGAGACGGCTCTCAAGATCCGGGAGACGGCGGGGATCCTCGCCGAGGGCATCTCGCCGGCCGATCTCCGGCACGGCCCCATCGCCGCCGTCGGTCCCGGGTTCCCGGTCCTCAGCTTCCGCTCCGCGGGTGTTGGGGACCAGGACGTCCCCGAGCTGATCGAGGCCCTGATGCGCCGCGGGGCCGGGGTGCAGGTGATCGGCCCGGACCGCGGCGCCGACTGCCCCCTCCCGTCAGGGGTGCCGGCGGGGCTCCTCCCCGTGCTGGCGGTGGTCAGAGGTCAGCAGGTGGCGGCGGCGCTGGCGCGGCGCCGCGGCCTCGACCCCGACAACCCCGCCGGGCTCAGCAAGGTCACGCTGACCCATTAGATCCCATAGCTTCCTGTCAAGCCTCAGGGCCAGGGCACCTCGGGCGAGCGGTGGAAGTTGAGCCCCATCGCCTCCCAGCGGGGGGCCTGAGCGGCCAACCGTCTCCGATAGCTCGACCAGTCATGGGCCGCCCACGGCGACCAGCCGATCTCGGCGATGCCGGGCAGACGGGGGAACGCCATCTGCTCGATGTCGCCCATGGTGGCCAGCGTCTCGCTGAAGAGAGGAGCCTCGACCCCCTCCACCCGGTCATCAGGGACCCCGTAGCCGGCGGGATCCCACTCGTAGGCGCTCTCTACGCTGGTCGGGCCCGCCCAGGTGAGTCCGAGGGGGGTGCCCGAGTCGTACTTCTGGTCGAGGTAGCACCGGTTCGCGGGGGCCAGCACAACCCTGACGCCGGCCCGAACCGCCTGGTCGAGGCTGTCGCGCCCGACGGCGGTGTCCCAGTATTCCGCCACCGCGCCGGGGGGCAGCGGGACCGCCGTGGCCTCCGCCCAGACCACCGGGAACCTGCCGTGCTCGACCACGATCCGGCCTGCCCTCTCGATGAACGTGCGGTAGTCCGCGGGCGGTGTGCTGCCGGCCTCGTCCCCCCCGATGTGGATGTACGGCCCCGGGGTCATGGCCGCCAGCTCACGGACGACGTCTTCCACGAACCTGTAGGTGATCGGCATGTTGGCACAGAGGGAGCTGAAGCCGACATCGATGCCCGTGTACCGCGGTGGGGCAGTCCCGTCCCGGTTGAGCGCCGGGTAGGAGGCGAGGGCGGCGTTGACGTGTCCGGGCATGTCGATCTCGGGCACCACCGTGACCTGGCGGCTGGCGGCGTGAGCGACGATCCGCCCGTACTCCTCCGGCGTGTAGTGGCCCCCGGGGCCACCGCCGACCTCGCTGCTCCCACCCACGGCGGTGAGCCGCGGCCACCGGCCGATGGCGATCCGCCAGCCCTGGTCGTCGGAGAGGTGGAGATGCAGGACGTTGATCTTGTAGAG
>DNAU01000114.1:6646-11565 GCA_003491925.1 Chloroflexota bacterium | reverse complement strand
TCCGGACGGCCCGGACGGTCCGGCCGGACCTGATGGTCCGCTCGGTCCGTTCGTTCCTGACGGGCCCGACGGACCCGACGGTCCGGATGGTCCAGACGGCCCAGACGGCCCCGACGGTCCCGTGGGGCCCGTGGCTCCGGAGCCGGACGACTGCACGCGCCCGCCCATGGTCACGGTCACGTCGCCGGTCACGATCCCCGAGACCAGCAGCCGGACGTACCGCACCTTCGCCTCCGTGGTGAGCGGCGGGAGCTCGAGGGTCGAGGGGGCGCCCTGGGGGAGCCGACCCGGGTTCCACGACCCGATGGGGTTGAACTCGACTCCGTCCGCGCTGCCCAGTACCGAGATCGGGCCGGTGAACGACCCGCGGCACAGGAAGCAGGTGTCGATCTCCGACCCGGTGGGTGGGATGAAGGCCGACGTGTCCACCACCGGAGTGAGGCCGCTCGCGCCGCCCGCCAGGCTCGCCACGACGCCGAAGCCGTTCTGGCCGGCTCCCTCGATCCCGGAGACCTCGCACACCACTCCGGCAGCGTTGACCGCCCCGGACCTCACCCGCATGGAGCTGAACGCTCCCGGTATCGTCTGCTCGATCCCCTCGGGCCCGTCCGCGTTGAACGAGGCCACCGTCACGAACGTCTGACCGTCCTGGCTGCCCAGCACGTCGTAGTACCCCACGTACGTGCCCGACAGCTGTACCGTCTTCGGGCCGATCAGGGAGGACACGTCGACGACGGGACCGTCGCCCGAGAACGGGACAGGGAGGTTGATCGGGGTGATCATGTGTTGAGCTTCTTTGGTTGGTGGGGTTGCGTTATTCGAGGTAGGTAACCAGCTTGCCGGTGAGATCCGAGATGCTGCTTACCGAGACGGCCTTGAGCGTCTTGTTGCTGTAGGTGCTGCCGTCGTAGTAGACGACGGAGAGACCCGAGCACCCGGAGGCGGGGTCGTCGATGACGTCGATGGTGTTGACGGGGTTGCCTCCCACGTACCCACACACGGTAAACTCGTGGATCGGCTGGTAGCCGTCTCCCGTGTTGGCCCCTATCACGCACTGGCCGATCACCGCCGTGGCGTACGTGCCGATCGCGATGGAGTACCCGCCGGACGCTATCTGGGCGCTGTTGCCCACCGCGATGCCGCCGTTGGTGTAGTCGCTGCCCGACAGGTCGATGCCGAAGCCGATCGCTATCACGTCGGCGGCGGCCGTCCCGGTGACTCCTGATATGGTGATCCCCTCACCCACGGCGACCACGCCGCCCGCCACTCCCACGTTGATGTTGCTGCCGATGGCCACCACGCTGGTAGTCGAGTCGCCGTCTACTCCCCCTCCGACGGAAAGGTTAGCACCGATCATCGTGCTGTAGGACACCGTGCTGGTCGTCGAGGTGTCGCTTCCCCCTCCGACGTTCAGGTTGGAGCCGATCGCCGTGCTGTACGAAGATCCGTTGTCTACCGCGATGGTGCTCCCGATCCCTATGCACGACGGTGTGTTAGACGGCGAGGAGAGCGTCCCGATGTTTATGCCGTTGCCGATGGCGATGGTCTGCGGCGCGTCCTGGCCGACCGTGAACCCGCCCGAGCCGCTCCCGATCGCGATGCTGTTCGGCGAGTTCTGGTCGATGATGACCTGGTTGCCCAGGACGAAACCGTTGTTCGATCCCGATCGTATGTGCGAGTTGTCGCCCCCGCACCACGAGCCGGCAGCGTTCGACTCGACCACGCACTGCAGGCCCACCGCGGAGCTGCCTGTGCTGCTCACGCTGGTCTGCTCGCCGAGGGCCATGGAGTAGGAGCTCCCTACGTAGGCCTGGTAGCCGACCGCTATGCCGTAGTCGCTGGAGTTGTCGACCTCCGCCTGGTAGCCCATCGCGACGGCGTATGAAGACGTCCCCACCGTGACGCCTTGTCCTACCGCCGTGACGTACTGGATGCCGTCGGCCAGGGCGATGGAGGAGCCGACCACGGTCACGTTGCTCACTCCCGTGCCGGAGCCGTCGGTGTTGCCGGAGGTTATGTCGTCGCCGACGTGGACCACGTGGCTCGACCCGTCCGACACGGAGGTCTCTACGGTCGCGGAGATGCTCGACCCGACGAGGGTGACCTGGGTGAAGTCGGCGGACGCTGCCGCCTGGAGGGTGATCGTGTCGCCGATGGCCACGACCTTGGAGGCCTTCGCGGCGCTCGCGTTGTTGTTCTCCGTCGTGATACCGAGGCCGATCAGGACCTGCGCCGAGAAGTCTCCCGTCGAGGACTGCGACATCGACGCCGTCAGGAAGGTCCCGATGAGGCTCAGGAAGTTGCCGGAGGCGGTGCCGTTCGTGGCGACGTAGCAGACCTCGCCGATTATGTTGCAGTCGTTGAGGTTGGCGGGGAGGTTGTTGCTCGAGCCCAGGACGACGTTGTACTGCGAGTTGGTCAGGTCGAGGGTCGAGCCCTCGGGCATCAGTATCAGGTTGCCGAAGGCGGTGTCGCCCACTCCCGTCGGACTGAAGGCATTTCCGACTATGATGTTGAAGCTGGTGGTACCTGACACTCCGGTGAACAGGTTCTGTCCAACTAGTATATTATTGGTGCCATAGTTGGGGAGTGAGAGGGACGTCCCGATGAGTATGTCGTTGTAGCCCTTGTTGGGCGACGAGGGGTCGGCGTCGCCGCACGCGTTGTGTCTCCCGATGTTGATGATGTCGGCCCCTCCTGCCACGAGGTCGAGGCCGATCACTATCGTCTCTCCATACTCAGGCACGACGGAGTTGCCGGATCCTACGCACACGCAGTCGGCCGCTCCTCCCGTCAGGTTGACCGTGTTGCCGAGGGTGTCGGTGAGCGTCGTCCCGGTCGCCTGGGGGCCGGCGAAGTAGTAGCCGGCCGACAGCGCCGAGCTGGTGACGATCGAGAGGTTCGTGCCTGACGCCGATCCCGACACCGGCACGCGGCCTCCCATCGTCACGATCGTGCTGCCGGTCACCGTCCCGGAGACCTGCAGCCGCACGTACCGCACCTTCGCCTCCGTGACGACCGGCGTGAACTCCTGGGCGGACGACGGGGAGGCACCCGGAGGGAGTCGGCCCGGGTTCCAGGACCCGACGGGGTTGAATTCTACCCCGTCGACGCTGCCCAGTATGATGATCGGTCCGGTGAACGACCCGCGGCAGAGGAAGCAGGTGTCCGCCTCGGATCCGGTGGGCGGGATGAAGGTCGACGTGTCGACTATCGGCGTGAGGCCGCTAGCCCCTGCCGACAGGCTCGCGACCACGCCGAACCCGTTCTGGCCGGCGCCCGCGACCCCGGACACCTCGCACACTACCCCGACCGCGTCCACCGCTCCCGACCGTAGTCGGACCGCACTGAACGCCCCCGGGATCGTCTGCTCGATCCCCTCGACGCCTCCCGCGCTGAACGAGGCCACCGTGACGAACGTCTGACCGTCCTGCGACCCGAGGAGGTCGTAGTAGCCCTCGTAGGTGCCCGACAGCTGGACCGTCTTCGGGCCCACGAGCGTGGACACGTCGACTACCGGGCCGTCGCCCGAGAACGGAACCGGTACGCTTACTGGGGTGATCATCGTTACCTCTTACCTCTCAAACGAAGACGTCGCGGGGGAGGCCCACCACCGGGCACTCGTCGGGGACCTGCACGAAGGCCGCCGTGGGCACCAGCTGGCTGGTGGGCAGGCCGGTGTTCTGCAGGCCCAGGAGGGGGTTCTGGCCGCCGACCAGCGGTCGGGGCGCCAGGTTGACGTTGGCCGCGGTGGGGACCTGGGTCCCGGACGGGTAGCCGCTCGACAGCCCGTTCGGCGTGTTGGGTAGGTTTACCGGCGGGGGAGGCGCGACGGTGACGTCTATCGACGTCCCGGCCGTGTTGACCTGCTCTGATCCCTGGCGGTTCACGGGGAGGGTGAACTGGTCGCCGGGGAAGATGGGCACGAGCAGCTCGACGTCGCCGTTCGAGTCGGAAGTGTCCTGTATCGGGATGGTCACGAAGTTGGTGCCGTAGTTCTGGATGGTGCGGCAGGCTCCCTGGTTGGACATGTCGGACGTGGGGGCGACGAGTCCCACCTGCCAGTCGCCGGTGGCGGCGTTGGCCGTGAACCAGGTCCCCGACCCGGAGACGTTGATCACGTAGTTAGACGGTTGTCCGTTGATCGTGTCGGACCCCGTCCGGTTGACCGTGATGTTGTGGTTGCCCGCGTCGCCGCCGGTGTCCACCACGAACACGGTGCGGCCGTTCGGCACGGTCGAGATGGCGGGCAAGGTGATCGAACACGGCGCGGTGGCGGTGTAGTTCTCGTCTATGATGTCGTCGGCCGGCAGCACCGAGTAGGACGCGGCGTTGACCTGCGTCGGAGCCGCGACGGACGAGAATGTGATGAGGCGGCCGAGAAGCGAGATGGGGTACGATTTTAGGTTTGGCTTACCCGCCGCGATCGGCAGGCTCACCGCGACGTAGTAGCGGGTCGTGCTCGAGCTGGGCGGCTGCATGGTGTCCGCGTCGAGCACGTTCGTGACGGTGCAGGTCACGATCTGGTCGGGAGTGAGGTTGGTCTGGAAAGACTGGCTCGGTCCCACCACGGTGAGCTCGGCCGGGGGCGTGAATCCTGTCCCCGGCGCCTGCGGCGGCTGGTCGGCGACCTGCAGTGGGGGGTTCTGGCTGGGGTAGAGCCCCCCGCTCGGGTAGGTGCTGGTCGGCGGGGTGAACACCGGCTCGCCTACTACTACTTCTTCCGGCGTGGGGAACACGACCGGTTCGGCTCCCGCCTCCTGCGGCAGGCCGCCGTCGGGAGGGAGCGGGAACCCCTCGTCCGCCACGGGGGTGAGCACGTCGAGCTCGCGCGGAGCATAGTAAGCGGCGCCTCCGTTCGGGTCCGGGTTGCCGTAGGTCTCGTCCGCCACGTCGGTGAGCCCGGGGACCCGGGGCAG
>DNAU01000114.1:0-6488 GCA_003491925.1 Chloroflexota bacterium | reverse complement strand
AGGATGAGGGCGGCGCCGACGTTTGGGTCGGGGCTCTCGAGCACGGCGTTGGCCGCGCTCACTACTCCCGGGGGGACGCGGGGTACGTAGACGCTGCGGGTGCCGTTCGGGCTGGGGTTGCCGTACGTCTGGTTCACGACGTTGACCGACCCCGGGTTGGTCACTTCCATACGGAGCTCCCCAGCCGGCGGGTGACCGGTCTCTCCCGGGGCGTGAGTGCTACCCAGACCCCGATCCCGAGGGCAGTGACCACCCCGGCCTTGACGAGCCCGCGCCGCGACGTGATCCCGAGCGCCTTCTGCACGGGGGCGACGCCCCGCGCGGCTCCCTCCTTCACGTCCTTCTTGGTGCTGGCCAGGACCTCGCGCAGGGTCGTGTTCTCCGGCGTACCGGCCCCTACCGACCCGCGGCCGAAGTCGCGTTTCGTCTCACCAAAAATCAGGTCGTGAGCCATCTCGTCTACTCCTATTTGTCTGAGTATCCCATGAACCTACGCAGCTCGTGGCTCTCGCCCCGGACTACGAACTTCTTGTGCGCGCGCGACCAGCCGATGGCGGTGTCGACGTCGAACTCGGTGTCGCCTAAGAGGACCTCGTTCGAGAGGTAGGCCCCCACCTCGGGGTCTCCCTTGAGCCCGTCGAGGCTCTCGCCCTTCTTGGCCAGGAGGTCGAGCACCTCCTTGTCGAGCTCGGGAGCCTTGCCCCCGCCGTATCCCGAGGGCTTCTCGGGGTCGACCACCATGACCTCGGGCGCCTTCGCGTACTGGATGACCACGGGCGCGCCGTCGCGCATCTTCTCCGCCGTGCCCGCGGCCGCGAACTCGCTCTCGCGGCCCATCCCGAGCACGAGGGAGGGGTCCTCCAGCCTACCGTCGGGCAGGAGCAGGAGGGCGTGGTAGTGGTAGTTGCCCTTGGGGCCCCTCCTCCACTTCGCGAACGGCTTCGCCTTGATCCCTCCCTTCACCTTCTTCCAGCCGGGCCAGGCGTCGAGCTCCTTGCCGCTGCTGGTGGTGAGCGTCTTCCACGTCGTGGCCGCGGGAGCCGCGGGAGGGGCGGCCTCGCCGGCGGGAGCCAGGCCCAGCTTGGCGAGCATGTCGGGCGGAGGGAAGCGAGGGTCGGCCATCTCGGTCTTGCTCGCGTCCCACGGGGCCTTGCGCTCGAAGTGGTAGGGCAGCTCGCGCTGCTCGGCTACTCTATAACACGCCAGGTCTTCGCAGTTGTGGACTATGAGGTCGGACTCGGGCAGGTAGAAGCGGCCCGCCTCTGTCGTGATGTCGCAGCAGAGCTCCGGCTCCATCTCGCGGATCGCCACGACCCTCGCGCTGTTCCGGCGCGCGTTCGGGTAGTTGGGATTATCAGGCTGTCTCACGGTGATCCGGTACATCGGGTGGGTGCCGAGTCCGCCGTGCTCGTCCCACCTCTTGATGTGGGTGCTCTGGCCGAGCATCCGGTAGAGGATCCGGGTCTGCAGGGCCAGGACCTCCGACGTGGTTCCGTGGGTGATCGTGCCCGAGCTGGCGGTGGAGCAGTCGGCGGCTAGCCCCTCCACGAGAGGCCTGAGCTGCTCCGTGCTCACGAGGAGGGAAGGAAGGTGCTTCTCTGGGGCATGCCCGCCGCACAGCTTCATGTACTCGGCGAGGTCGCGGTCGTTGACCGCCAGGTAGCGCTCGTGCCAGCGGGTGTTGACGCCAGCGGCCTCCAGGAGGGCCTTAGCTCGCCGCTTCTGTTCCTCCTTCTTGTGGCCGTCCTTGCCGGAGAGGGCGAAGCGAGGGTGGCGGGGCAGCTCATGCCATCCGTCCGCGACGTAGGTGCCGAGCAGCCACGCGAAGTCGGCGGGAGAGAGACTCGAAGGATTGAGGGGGTTTGTCGCTGTTGGAAAAGCGGCCGTGGGGGTCCTGAGCAGGTCGCTCACGCGGATCTCCTCGGCCCGCCTCTCGGTCCCGTCGCGCAGGAAGAGTCGGTGCTCGGGTGAGCAGCGCAGGACGGCTCCGTTGTTGAGTTCGAACCCGAGGATGGGCTTCTCGCCCGTGATCGCGTGCTCGGTGACCGTGGTGAAGGCGCCGTCCTCCATGATGCGGTCGCCCGGCCGGACGTTGCCCAGGGCGTCGACCGTGTAGTCTTCGCGGAGCACCAGGGTAGTGACGGGCAGGCAATCTCCCCACGCGCCGGGGTAGATGCCCTTCCCCATCGTGCCCATCAGCAGAGAAGGAATATCAGGCCAGATTTCGGTGCCCTTCTCCGTCTCGTAGTGCAGGCCGGAGCGGTAGAGGGGCGGGTAGCTGCGCTCGACCAGTCCCCGCTTCCTGAACGCGTCGAACTGGCGCAGGTGGGTCTGGTTGACGTGGCAGAGGGCCTCCATGAGGAGCAGCATCCTCTCCTGGGACCACACCTGATCCCAGTCGCCGCGGAACATCTGGCAGCGGAAGACGATGTTGGGCATGCCCATGGCGTAGGAGTCCTCGCTCGGTTAGATCTCGGGTGGTGGGTACTACTAGGAGCGGGATCTCCGGGGCTCTTGCCACCACCCAGCGGCAGTGCCCCGGAGACTATTCAGTTGTGGTCGAGCTGGACGGCCCGACTAGGGCGAGGACCGACTACACGTCGGGGATGATCGTGCGCAGCACCAGGATGGTGAAGTCGCAGTCCGCCGCGGTGGCGACGGCGCTGGGGCTGGCCGCGTAGATGTCTACGCCGATCGCCACCTGTCCGGAGACCTGCACGTTCGGGTCCACGTTGGCGATGAACGCCTGGGGCGCACCGCTGAACGGGTTGGGCAGGGGGGAGGCCTTCGGCTGCACGAACACCAGGTCGCTCTCCGAGGTGACCGTGGAGCCGCTCGGCGTCGTGTGCTGGTAGGGTGCCTGCTGCAGGTTCGAGGGCAGGAACACCAGGAACTGACCGGTGGTCACGCGGGTGGCGGTGACTCCGCTGTTGGTTCCCGAGGGGCCGACCTGGCCCGAGGCAACCGCGGCGGCGCTACCGAGGATCTCGGCGTACGCTACGCAGGCGAGGCCTGCGCTGTCGAATAGTGGGTTCATCTTCTTCTCCTTGAGAGGATCTTTGGTTGTGGAATTCGCTCGAACTTAAAAACCGGGAAGCCACCATGAGCAGCTCCCCGGTTAGTGAGGACGGGCGAGCTCCGGGGTTGACTACTCGACGGCCGGTCCGACCAGACCGCCCTGGAAGTTGCGGGCGTTCGGGTTCTGGTTGGTCACGCTGATCGTGACGAACATGCTGATCTGCGCCGTGTCCATCTTCAACCGCACGCCGAACGCGTTCTCGGTGAACATGACGGCCGGCAGGGCGCCGGTCGACACGAGCTGCGAGTTCTTGCCGACCTTGATGTCGGTGATCAAGAAGTCGACGGCGATGTTCGAGGGCACCACCAACCGCTCGGGGCGGAAGATGACCTGGGGCTGGACGTTGATGTTCGCCGAGCTGTTGCCGGCGACGCTGGTCGACCCGAGGCCGAGGGCGTACTCGCGGCTCGAGCGCGGGGTCACGGAGCGGAGCACCGTACCGGAGTTGATCCGGCGGCGCAGGAGCTCACGCGACATCGCGGACTTCTGGGCCTTCTGGTGCTTCTTGATGATGGCGCCGAGCACGTCTTCGCCGCTCTCGTCTCCATCTTCGCTGTCTAGGCCAGCGATGAACTGGTCGCCCAGGTTGTCGTCGCCGGAGAGGATCTCGGTCGTGCTGAAGCCCGAGGAGTCTTCGCCTTCGGAGAGGTCGCCGTACATTTCACGCATCATGGCTGTTTTCCTTTTCTGAGCCGCCCACGCGGGGCAGCGGGATTTTCGGTTGAGGGTTCTAACTAGTGGCTAGCGGGGTAGAGGATCGCGGCAGGCTGGGTTCAGCCAGCGCGGACCAAGTTGACGAGCTCCTGATCGGCGATGGCCGAGCCACCGGCAGGCTCCTTGCCCACGTCGCCGAACATGCCCGACAGACCGTGCATGAGGCTCCCGCCCGACGCCCAGCGCTCTCCTACCCGGTAGCCCGTGGTCGTGAAGAACGACGCGAGAGCGCCGTCTCCGAACGCGTGCAGGTGGTGAGAGTAGCCCTTGGCGAAGTCGAACAGTCCCAGCACGTGGAACGTGGCACCGGCCAGGAGGTCCACGGGCAACGCGAAGATCGTCAGGCCGCCAGAGGCCTTCCACTTGCCTTGCAGCAAGCCGAAGGTGAAGGACGAGAGCGCGATCTCGGAAGTGCGGACACTCTTGAGCTCGCGCGACAGCGCGCCGTCCGCCCTGCGGAGCAGGTGGTGCGCACCAAAGTGGTGTTGCGACAACAGACCAGGCAATCTCAGCATCGTGAATCTCCTCATTTTCAGTTGTTCCGGAGCCTCGGCCCCAGCTTCCTTCGTCGGATCCACTCGTGGACCCTCACGAGATCAATCGTAAGGCGAGATCGCTCGGGAGCCTCGGAAGTATGTGAAATGACTGGTTTACCCGGTGAAAAGCACAAAAATCTCGGGAAACCGGGTGTCAAGATTCACAATTCATGAACTGTGAAACGTGATCGGAGATGGAAAAACCGCCCACTGTGTTCGCCTACGCGAACACATTTTTCCGACTTGCACAATTCATGAATCGTGAATATTCTCGGTCGCGATGCCCCGACCGGAATCTCTGCACCCCCAGGACGTCCTGGTGGCGTGCAAGATATATTCGTACGAAGCGGCTCGCGAGACGTGGATATACGCCGACCTGGTGCGCGACGTCGGGATCTCGCAGGGGGAGGCACACAACGCGGTAGACAGGTGCAACAAGGCGCAGCTCATCACGCCGGGAGGTGTGGTTTCCCGCAAGGCCCTGCGCGACCTCCTCTGCGTCGGTGCCCCGCGCGTCTTCTACGCCGTGCGGGGCAGCCGCGCGAGGGGGCTCTGCACCTCCGTCCACGCCGCGCCCCTCCGGGGGAAGTTCGACGCCCCCTCCACCGCGGCCGTCGTGTGGCCCGACGAGGACGGCGCCGACGAGGGCGACGGGCTGCCTCCCCTCTACCCCTCCGTGCCGCTAGCAGCGCGCGGCGACGCCGTCGTCTACGAGCTGCTCGCCCTCGTTGACGTGATCCGGATCGGCGGTCCGCAGGATCGTAACCAAGCCGTGGCGCTCATAGAGAAACGACTAGCAGGAAAGTAGCACCCATGCAGTACAGACCCCACCACCTGGCTCCCACCCTCGAGACCGCCCGCGTCTGGATCGTGTGCCACGGCGTGGAGAGCCACGCCTCGCACATCGGGCTCAGGATCTCAGCCGACTACACGGCCAAGTCGCTCTACCAGCGCGGGGTGTGGGCAGAGGCCCTCTGTGCCAAGACGGTGGCGGAGCTGGAGGCGCGGATAGACGCGGCCAAGTCCACCTCCCTCGACCGGGGAGAGGTGAGGCCGTCCCACCTCATCATCGCGGCCCCCTGGATCGTCGCGAAGGACCTCGCCCGCCTGGCCGCCACCCACCCCGAGATCAACTTCTACGAGGTATCGCACTCGAACGTCGGCTTCTTGCAGGCGGACCCGCACGCCATCAAGATAATGAGGGACGTCTGCGAGCTGCAGGTCTCCACCCACAACGTCTTCGCCGGCGGGAACTCCCAGAAGTTCACCAGGTGGGCGACCGACGCGTGGCGGGTCCCCGTGACCTGGGTCCCGAACCTCTACCCCACCAGCGAGGTCTACGACTACAAGGATCGGTACTGGGTGCCCGGGACGCCGCTGCGCGTGGGCATATTCGGCGCCAACCGCTCGCTCAAGAACCACACGACCGCAGCCGCGGCCGCTGCCGAGCTGGCCGTCCGCTACGGCACTCCCGTCGAGATACTGATGAGCTCCGGGCGCGACGAGGGCGCCACCGACGCCTCGATACGAGAGATGCTGGCCGGCATCCCCAACGTCACCCTGACCAAGACCGGCTGGCTCGAGTGGCCGAAGTTCCGCGCGCTGGTCCGCTCCGTCCACGTCGTCTTCCAGGTGTCGTTCACGGAGTCGTTCAACGTCGTCTCGGCCGACTCGATCGCGGAGGGGGTCCCCGCCGTCGTGGGCCCCGCGATCGACTGGGTGCCCGAGCACTGGCAGGCCAACCCAGACGACGCCCTGGACGTCGCCCGCGTGGCCGACACCCTCCTGCGCGACCGGACCAGTCCCGACGACGGGCGGAAGGCCCTCGCCGCCTTCGTGGACCGGGCGTGGTCGAGCGGCTGGAAGCCCCTGCTCGGCATCAGGGGCAGGTGACGACGGAGACTCCATGACCAAGAGCAAGCGCGACGAGCTCGGGATGGGGTTCGCCACGGTGACGATCGGACCGGGCGAGGCGGCGATCGTCTGCGTAGAACCTCTGGACGTGGAAGGGTCTCCCGCCTCGGACGGGTTCGTCACGCGCCGGATCGACCTCGAGCCCGGCCTGGCCGAGAGGTTCGAGGTGACCGAAGTAGTGGTGGAGAGGTACGACTACAGCGTCTTCGGCCCGCCCTTTCGGCGAGTATGCACTTCACAACACC
>DNAU01000313.1 GCA_003491925.1 Chloroflexota bacterium | reverse complement strand
GGCAAGCAGACCTATGCCAACCCGCGCAACGCCGCGGCGGGGGCGGTGCGCCAGCTCAATCCCACGATCACCGCGAGCCGGGGCCTGCAGACCTTCATGTATCAATTGGACCCGCCCGGTCCGGCCCGCTCCCAATCCCAGGTCCTGGCCCTGCTCGGGGAGATGGGCTTCCGGGTGAATCCCAATTGCCGGGAGGTGGGCGGGGACGAGATCGCCGCCTACCTGGACCACTGGCGGGACGCCCGCCACGACCTCGACTACCAGACCGACGGGGTGGTGATCAAGGTCGACTCGCGCGAGATCCAGGCCGAGCTGGGGGCGGTTTCGCGGTCGCCGCGCTGGGCGATCGCCTACAAGTTCCCACCCGAGGAGCAGCAGACGCGGGTGCTCGACATCGGGGTCAACGTCGGCCGGACCGGCACCTGCACCCCTGTGGCCTTCCTCGAGCCGGTGCTCATCGCCGGCTCGACGGTGCAGCGTTGCACCCTCCACAACGAGGACGAGGTGGCCCGCAAGGACGTCCGGGTCGGGGACACGGTGGTGGTCCACAAGGCCGGCGACGTGATCCCCGAGATCGTCTCGGTGGTGCTCGAGAAGCGCTCCCCGGACGCCCGCGCGTGGGCTCCGCCGCCCGTCTGTCCCGTCTGCGGCTCCGAGCTCGTGCGCGAGGAGGGTGAGGCGGCCCGCCGCTGTGTCAATCCCCTCTGCCCCGCGCAGCGCTGGGAGCGGCTGATCCACTTCGCCAGCCGGTCGTCCCTCGACATCGAGGGGATGGGCCCGATGGTGATCGCGGCCCTGATCGAGGCCGGCTACGTCGAGGATGCCGCCGACTTCTTCCGGCTGACCAGGGAGCAGGTGCTGACCCTGGAGCGCTTCGCCGACCGCTCCGCGGACAACCTGATCGCGAGCATCGCCGCCCGCCGCCGGGTGCCGCTGCACCGGCTGATCAACGCCCTCGGCGTCCCCCATGTCGGGGAGCACACCGCGCTCGTGCTCGCCACCCACTTCGGCTCCCTCGACCGGCTCGCGGCCGCGACCGACGAGGACCTCCTGGAGGTGGAGGGCATTGGCCCCACGGTGGCCGCCGCGGTCGCCCGCTGGTTCCACGGCGAGGACGGCCGGAAGCTGCTCGCCAAGCTCGCCGACGTCGGGGTGGAGGCGGAGCCGGCCGCGGTGGTGGGGGAGGGCCCGTGGACCGGGCAGAGCTGGGTGCTCACCGGGTCGCTGGAGGCGATGCCCCGCCCCGAGGCCGAGGAGCGGATCCGTCGCCTGGGCGGCAACCCCGGCTCCAGCGTCAGCCGCAAGACCCACACCGTGGTCGCCGGCCCCGGCGCCGGGGCCAAGCTGGAGAAGGCGCAGCGGCTCGGGGTCCGGGTGATCGACGAGGCCGCCTTCCTGGCGGAGCTGGCGGCTGCGGAGGCGACGGAGCGGGGCACGACCGGCGTCTGACGCTCGGCGGTGGGTGCTCGCGAGGAGCGAGCCCGGCGAGGAGCGGCCCCGGCGGCCGGCGCGATCTGAGCTGGCTTCGCAGATGGTTCGGGTGACCGCGAAGAGCGCGCCCGGAGGCCGGTGTGGGCGTGAGCCTGTTTCGCAGATGTTTCGTCACGAAATATTCGTGACGAATTGTCTCGCCGAGGTGAGATGAGGGGGAGGGGGTCCGGAGGGGAAGGGAAGGGAAGGTGAGGTGAGGTGAGGTGAGTGGGCACGATCGGGCGCATGTCGCGGCGCCCGTTGAGCCGCTCAACCGGGGTGGAGGTTGGAGAGCGCGGCCTTGATGAGGTAGGCGATCGCCAGGGCGAAGAGGAGGCTGAGCAGGGTTCCGATCAGGAAGTACTCGGCGAACCTCCGCCCGTTCCTCCCCTTGAACTCGGGGTAGCGGGCAACCGACTTGACGGCGACGACCAGGGCGACCGTCTCCGGGTGTCCGACCAGGACCCCACCGTAGGCGAAGGCGCGCTCCAGCATGCCGATCACCCTGCCGCCGGCCGGTGCCCCGGTTCCGAGGTCGGGAGGTCCGGGTTCCGCGCCGGCCTCCTCGGAGGAGCCGGGGAGGCCCTTGATCCGCTGCAGGACCTGCTCCACCAGGACGGAGCCGGCGAGGACCGCGAAGACGAAACCGCTCACCACCAGGAGGACCTGCAGCCGCTGTGGGCCGAAGAAACGGTGGCCGGCGGCGGCGGCGATCCCCGGGTCGAGGAGGAAGGGACCGCCGAACGCAATGACCAGGAGCAGGAGCCAACGCCAGCCCCGGGCGGTGGCGGTCGAGGCCGCGACGGCCAGGGCGAGGAGCAGCCACGCCTGCCAGGGGTGGGCGGTGAGCTGAACGTTCAGCCCGAGAGCGGCCAGCGCGAGCCCGGCCGGCGCCCGCCGGTACCAGCGCGCGGTCAGCCAGCCGGAGACCTCGAAGAGGACCGGCAGGGTGGCCAGGGCCAGCAGGAAGACCAGTCCCTCGTAGATGCTCACCGGAGCATCGCCTCCGCGAGGTGCTCGACCAGCCGCCGCCCCGCCTGCTCCTCGGTCCGTGACACCCGCAGCTGTTGGGAGACCGCCTGCTTGGTGATGCCGAGCTGGCCGGCGATCTGGACGATGGTGAGGCCCGACTTCCGCAGCCGGTTCACGGGGCTGTCGGGGATGTGGCGGCGGGAGAAGAGCACGCCCATGAGCAGCAGGGACGCCTCCAGGTCACCGGCGTCCCGGTCCTCGGCGAGGACCCGTATGCGTTCCGGCTGCGCCTTCGCCTCCTGGATGGCCTGACGCGCCAGGACGAAGGCGGGGCCCTGGCTCTGTCTGACGCTTTCGGGAAGCGGCTCATCGACGGAGCCGATCCCGACGCCGATCCACCACGCCGAGGTTCTGAGCGCGCGGAGCACCACCTCGGTCAGGGTGGCGGCATCGCCGATCAGGGCCTCCATCTCGTCACCCGCCGTGCGCTCGAAGGGGAGCAGGAACACGAGCGACGGGTCGCCCATGTCGCGGAGCCACGGCTCGACGAGGTCGTGGCCTCCCCGGCTCTGGCGCTGGTCGAGCAGGACCGCTGCTGCCATCGGTCAAGGCTAGCACCTTGATTATGTTTCAGTCAAGGGTGAATGGTTGACAGGTTTCGACTCCAGTCAAGCCAAAATGATTGACTCAGCATTCGGTCAAGGATCACACGTTGACCAGGTTCTCCAGCCCCCGGTTCGGCGAGTGCGACCCTCGGTCCCCCCCGGGGCACGGAGATACAGTGCAGACGTGGCGCGTGACGATCCGAGAGCGGCGGGCCCGTTGGCCCGGGCGGTGCTGAGCCGATGAGGCACGAGGTGCTGCCCGCCCTCGAGCTTCCCGCCGAGGCACGCCCGTGACCACGACCCGCCAGGCCCGGCTGATCGACAACCCCGACCTGCTCCGCGAGCGGCTCCGGGCCGCCCCTCAGGGCCCGGGGGTGTACGTGATGCGCGACCTGGCCGGCAGGGTGGCCTACGTCGGCAAGGCGGCGGTCCTCCAGAACCGGTTGCGCTCGTACTTCAACGGCGTCCCCGGCCTCCCCGAGCGCACCCGCCGGCTGGTGGAGGGCGTGTTCGACTTCGAGGTCATCGCCTGCGCCAGCCCGCGCGAGGCGCTGATCCTGGAGAACACTCTCATCAAGCGCCACCGCCCGCGCTTCAACGTTCGACTCAAAGATGACAAGAACTATCTCTACCTCAAGATCCCGGCCCCGGGCACCCCGGACACCCACGCGCCGGGCACCGCGAGGGAGAAGCTGCGCGCGCCGCGGGGCGAGGCCGGCCAGCGGGCCACCCTCTTCCCGCGGCCCTACTACACGCGCAAGGTGCAGCGGGACGGGGCGCGCTACTACGGGCCCTACACCAGCGCCCAGTCGCTGCGGACCACGGTCCGCTCGCTGCGCACCATCTTCCCCTTCCGCACCTGCGGTGACGAGGTCTTCCGGAGGGGCCGGGTCTGCCTCGACTACCACATCCGGCGCTGCAGCGGGCCCTG
>DNAU01000348.1 GCA_003491925.1 Chloroflexota bacterium | reverse complement strand
GCGCCGATGCCGAGCATGGCCCGCCCTCCGGAGAGGACGTCGAGGGTGGTGATGATCTTGGCCAGCAGCCCCGGCTGCCGGTACACGACGCCGGTCACGAGGGTGAGCAGCTTGACCCGAGAGGTGTGGGTCGCCAGGTAGCCGAGGGTCGTGTAGGCCTCCAGCATCTCGTGCTCGGGCGGGCCGAGGTGGCCGATCTGAAAGAAGTGGTCCATCACGCTCACCCGGTCGAATCCCGCCTCCTCGGCGGCCCGGCCCACCCGGGCGAGGTCGTGTCCCAGGCTTGCCGACCCGCCCGGCCAGGTGTAGTCGGGGATGTGCAGACCCAGCTTCATGGCGGGGACCCTCCGGTGGCGAGACTCGCGGCGTGGATGGCGAGCAGGCGGGCCGCGAGGCCTGGATCCACATTACCCCCGGACAGGATGGCGGCGGTCCGTGTCCTCGCCGGCGCGGGAGCGATGCGCCCGGCCAGGAGCGCCGCCAGGCCCACCGCCCCGGAGGGCTCGACCACCAGGTGAAGCCGGGTCCAGGCGGCGACCATCGCGCGTTCGATCTCCTCCTCGCTCACGGTCACCACGTCGTCGACCAGGCCACGCTCGACGATGACCTCGAAGCCCCGCGTCCCGACGCTCATGCTGCGCAGGCCGTCGGCGATGGTGGCGGAGGCAGCGGCCAGCCGCTCATGGCGGCCGCTGCGCCGCGACGCCGCCGCGTCGGCGGCGAGCTCTGGCTCCACCCCGACGACGCGGACCTCGGGTCGGGCCGCCTTCACCGCCAGGGCGCAGCCGGAGACGAGCCCGCCGCCTCCCACCGGGGCGATCAGCAGGCCGAGGTCGGGAACGTCCTCCAGGAGCTCGAGGCCGATGGTTCCCTGCCCGTGGATGGTGTCCCAGGCGTCGAAGGGGTGGATCAGGGCGAGCCCGGTCCGCTGCTGCAGGGCGAGGACGCGCTCCTCGCGGTTGGCGGCGGTCACACCGTCGCTGACCACGGTCGCCCCGAGCGCGCGCACCGCGGCGACCTTGACCGGATTCGACCCCTCGGGCATCACCACGGTGCAGGCGAGGCCCAGGCTGCGCGCGGCCAGCGCGACCGCCTGGCCGTGATTCCCAGAGCTGACCGTGATGACCCCGGGGGTGTCCGGCGAGAGCCGGCGCAGGCGGAGTGCGGCATTGAAGGCCCCGCGCACCTTGAAGGACCCGGTCGGCTGGAGCAGCTCCGGCTTGACCAGGATCCCGGGGAGGATCTCGTCCGCGGGGAGCGTCGGGGTGCGGCGCACGTGCCCCGCGATGAGCGATGCCGCCGCGGCGATGGCCGCGGCGTGCTCGGTCAGGAAGGTGGAGTTGTCAGGGCCGGTGGGTGGTGTGGTGCGCTCTGTCACCTGCGCAGGCTACCCGTCCGCGGCTGCACTCTGCCAGCGCCGCGCCGGCGCGGCGGGCGGTCTCAGTACCCGCCCGGAGCGCTCATGCTCGGGGTGGGTGTGGCGCTGCTGGAGCTCGCACCGGTCATGGTCAGGGTGGCGACGAACCAGACTCCGTTCTTGCCCTCGCCGTTGGACTGGTCGGGGCCGCTGTCGCCGGAGTAGGTGTAGAGGGGGTGCCCGTCGTATTCGACCTGGTTCCCGTTACCGCCGCTCACCACGGTCAGCGCGTCAGGCAGCGACGTGGAGGCGGTGGGCTGACCGGACGGGAGCAGGAGCGGCGGCCAGACCCCGGCGCACGCCCCGGTGCAGGTGACGTCGGTCGCCGTGTCCTTGGTCAGGTAGTAGAGGGTGTCGCCGTTGGACGCCGTCAGCACCTGCTCGGAGTTGCCGCTCACCATCACCGTCGCCACCGAGACCACCGGGGCCTGCGTTGCCGTCGCCGGAGAGCTTGTGCCCGCGGGAGTGTTGGTGCTGGTGGCTCCCTTGACGTTCCCGTTGCTCGGGGATGACGTCGATCCGCAGGCCGCCAGCAGGGCCGAGGCGGCGCCGAGCACCACCATGCGGGCGAGGCCGGGGTGGGTCCGGACCACCCCACGGTGGCGTCGGGAGCGGGTGGGCTCGTCTGCCCCAGGTGCGTTCATCATCTGTCTCCACTGATCACCTCAGCAGGTCCTCCCCGCCTCGGTGAGAATCGTTCCGATGCCCATCACACGCGAGCCCGTGCAGCCCGGTTCACCCGGCGCTGAACCTACCGTGGCGCCCGCTCGTGGTGGTGGTGTGCAGCCAGGAGCGGAGGCGAGCGCGCGCGCCGTGACCGGAGCGGACCCCGGCGAGGCGTTCGTGGGCGCGCTCTGGGATGAGCATGGAGACGCGCTGTTGGGGTACGTGACCCGCTTGGTGGGGGACCCGGGGAGGGCCGAGGACATCGTCCAGGAGGTGATGCTCCGCGCCTGGCGGAACGCCGACCGGCTCGATGCCGCATCCCGGTCGCTCCGCCCCTGGCTCTTCACGGTCGCGGCCCACCTCGCCACCGACCAGCACCGGGCCCGGAGGAGCCGGCCGGAGGTCCTCGGCTCGGCCGAGCTGGAGAGCCGAGCGGTCGGTGACGGCATCGACCGGGCGGTCGACGCCTGGGAGGTGAGCGCGGCTTTCGGGGCCCTGAGTCCGGAGCATCGCGGCGTGCTGGTCGAGACCTACTACCGTGGCCACACCGTCGCCGAGGCCTCGGTGACCCTGGGCGTCCCGGAGGGGACGGTCAAGTCACGCACCTACTACGCGCTCCGCGCCCTGCGTCTGGCGCTGGAGGAACGAGGTTGGACACCATGAACGACGCGTGCGGTGAGCGGCGGATTGCGCTGGGCGCGTACGCGGTCGGTGCCCTCGAGGCGGTGGAGCGCGACCAGCTCGAGGATCACCTGGCCCAGTGCGCGGGCTGCAGGGAGGAGCTCTCGGCGCTGGTCGATCTGACCTCCGTCCTCGGGAGGCTGAGCCCGGAGGAGGCGGCCACTGCCAGGCCGCCGGTCGCCGCCGGGCCGCGCGGCTCCCTCGTGGAGCGGACCCTGGCCGAGCTGGCCGGCCACCGCCGGAACGCGCGCCGGCGCTGGCGGCTGGCGATGACGGGCGGGGTCGCGGCGATCGCGGCCCTCGGGGTCGCGGTGGCCGTGCTCGTGGTCACCCGCCCGGCGGTCGCTCCGGCGGGGGTCGCGGCCGCCCATCTGTCGGGCAGCGATGCGAGCACCGGGGTCAGTGCCAGCGCCCAGCTGTACGTCGAGTCCTGGGGGACGTGGATCCACCTCGACGTCTCCGGGGTGAAGCCTGGGGACCAGTGCGAGCTGGTGGCGATCGGCAAGGACGGCTCGGAGCAGGTGGCGGGGACCTGGCGGGTCGGCTACACCGGTGGTGTCGACCTCGACGGGTCGACCGGGATCGGCGCGAGCCAGATCGCGGCGCTCGAGGTCGTGACCACCTCGGGCTCCGACCTCGTCGATCTGCAGTCCTGAGCCCGCCCGCGTCACATCCGCGTCGATCCGCGGCCATGAGCCGGTCGTCACATCGGCGTCGGTCCGCACGTCGTACTGGGCGTGAAGGTCCGCCTCGCCGTGCGCGCCAGGCTCGCTCGCGGCCGCGGCGGCGAGCCGTCCCACCGGCGGATCCGCCCCGGACCTCTCTGGGCGGCCCTGGTGCTCGCGGCGGTGGTCGCCGCGGCCGCCGCGGGGCTGGGCCTTATCCTCCATCCCTTCCGCTCGGCGACCGGCCGGCCCGCGTCACCGGTCGCGACCGCGGCCATCTCGTCCTCCCCGGGCACGCCGTCCCCCCGCGAGGGAGCGGCCATGGCGTACGACCCCACCACCGAGACGGTGATCCTCTTCGGGGGCGACGACGGGCAGGAGGCCTTCGACGACACCTGGAGCTGGGACGGCTCCGGATGGGCGCGCCTCGACCCGTCCGTGTCGCCGCCGCCGCTCACCGGGGCGCTGCTGGCGTATGACCCGGCCACCCTGCGCCTAGTGCTCACCGGTGGCCACGCGATGAGCGACGGCGACGCGGGCGCGGTCGACACCGGCACTTGGGCATGGGACGGCTCCGCGTGGTCCCCCGAGCCCTCGGGAGGCCTCCCCGCCTCGGCATCCACCGGAGGGGGGGTGGCGCTCGCCACCGACAGCGCCAGCGGGCGGCTGGTCCTGGTCACGGGTTTCGAGCAGGCCGGCTGCCAGGCGGCGGAGACGTGGGTCTGGTCCGTGGCCTCGTGGTCGCAGCTTCACCCCGCAACGTCCCCCACCGGCGCGGAGGG
>DNAU01000257.1 GCA_003491925.1 Chloroflexota bacterium | reverse complement strand
TGCGGACGCGCGCACTGCAGTCGAGCTCGCCCACCGTGACCTCGACATTCACACCACTGTCGGCGAGCGGGGCCAGCAGCTGGCTGAGGGCCCCGGCCAGGCCATCGCTGGTGATGTCGCCGCCGGCGAGGGCACCCATCAGCGTGCGCAGCTCGGCGGTCACCGCGTGCAGGTCGTCGGTCATCCGGTCCAGGCTGACCGCCACAGAGGCCAGCCTCTCCGGTGATGCTCCACCGTCGCGGCGCAGTCCTCGAGACAGGGTCGCGGTGCGGAGGGCGACGGCGCTGACCAGCTGGGTCACCCCGTCGTGGAGGTCACCGGCCAGCCGCTGACGCTCGCGGTCCGAGGCGATCAGCGCCTCGTGGAGCAGTTCCTCACGCTCATCGGCGAGATCGGCCTCGCGCCGCTCATAAGCGGCCAGGCTGCCCAGAAGGTCACCGACCCGGCTGTGGAGAATGCGCAGGGCCATGGCCACGGCGAAGAAGGCGCCCGCGACCGCCAGCGCCGGCCAGATGTACCAGGAGGCCGCGCTGCCCACCCTCAGCGCCGCCGTCGCCGCCGCCAGAACGAGGCCGCCGCCGATGGCGGCGAGGCCGACTCCCCACCTCCGCGTGGGGGGCAGAACGCCGACGAGCGTCTGATGCAGCTCCCCGGTATCGGCCACGGTGGGGTGACGCTTGAGGCCAGCGAGACGTCCGACCAGCCCCGACGGGGGCGCGGGAGATCGAGCCGCCCTGTCTGCTGTCGCGTACATGGCCGACTTCACCCTACGGCGGCCAGGTCACGAACCAGGGAGAAGTCCGTGACAAAGCTTCTCGGTCTCAGGCACGTTTAGGCGCTGCTATCAGATCGATCACGTTAGATGCGTGCCCATGGAAAGGCGTGACTGACCTGATCCGCGGCGCTGGTGCACAAGCCCACCGTCTCCTGGACGCAGGATTTCGTTTAACTCGTAGGCCTGTGACCCTCACCCTTGCTGCAGCTTCGTTTCCGCCTGCGGTCCCGCGTGCGGTGGGATCGTCAGGGGAAAGTGGCCGACTCCCCGCCTACTATGGTGGCAGGATGCGGGATCAGACTGCGCGGTACACAGCTGCTCGTAGCGACGGCGGAGATCTGCCGCCCGGCGTGGCGCTGCAGCCGGTGATGGACATCATCGACCGGGTCACCATCGGATATGAGGCGCTGTCACGACCGACGCCCAGCGCCGATCCGCTCGGAACCATCGAGGCAGCCATGGTCGCCTCCCAGCTGGCTGCGCCTGCCGTCGTGTTCATCCATATCCCTCGAGGGGTGCTTTCAGCATCAGGGGTCGACCTCGGTGCCCGCGCGAAGAAGCTCGGCATCCCCCCTGGCCAGCTCGTCTGGGTCATCCGCGATCGGGCTCGGGTCGGCCTGAACGCCGAAGAGCGACTACAGCTTCGTCGGCTGCGCGACGCGGGCTGTCGCTTGGCGGTCGATGCACAGGCTGCACCGTCTCTCCATCACAGCCTGGTGGCGGCGCTGCGACCCGACTTCATCTTCCTCGATCTGGATATCTCCGGCTGGTTCACTGACGATGACTTGGCGAGGGCTCAGCTCGCTGCGACAATGACCTTCGTGACGCGCCTGCATGGGCTCCTGATCGCCCGTGGGCTGGATACCAGCGTCGCAGCTCTCGCCGTCGGTGATGCCGGCGTTCAGTATGGGATCGGGCGCCACCTGGCCAGCCCGGTCGTGTTTCATGCCGATGCGGCGCGGCCCGGCGACAAGATCGTCTCCAGCTCCTGGCTCCAGGGTCGCGAGGTTCGCGTCATCAGCGAGTGGGGGCAGGCACTCGAAAAACCCTTCGTGCTTGCCGCTCCCCCAGTCGTGCCGGGATCCCACGCCGGGGAGACGACCTTTGCAAGCTTGCTGAGCGACGCCGTCCGCACGCTGCAGGCCGAGCACGATACGGAGGGGGTCCTCCGGGCTGCCGCCGAGGTCTCCCTCCAGGTGATTCCGGCCGATCGGCTGGCGATCTTCGAGGCCGACCACCACAATCATCGCATGAGGCCGCGGATCCTCGCCGGCGCTGGCGCGGAGGGACTCGCAAGCATGGACGTCCCCATGAGCACCGGCATCACGGGGTGGGCCTTCGCTCGTGGCCTCCCCTACCGCTGTGGCGACACCGAGTCGCATCCAGCTGCAGCCGCCATCCCCCGGAGCGAGCGCCTCAGGGAATCCCTCCTGGCCATCCCCCTCATCGCAGGCGACCACCGCCTCGGCATCATCGACCTCTGGCGGCACGGGCTCGACAGCTTCACCGAGGAAGACCTCGAGCACGCTGCTCTCCTCGGTGTCATGATCGCCGAAGCCTGGCGCAACGCTCAGATGTTCACCGACATCGAGCAGCGCGCGCTCACCGACGCCCTGACCGGACTGTACAATCGTCGCTGGTGGCGAGACATGGCTCCGCGGCTGATCGCGCAGAGCAAGCGTAGTGGCAACGAGGTTGGCGTCCTGTTCATGGACCTTGACCATTTCAAACAGATCAACGACGGCGCCGGCCATGCGGCCGGAGATGCGGTGCTACGAGCGGTGTCGGGAGCCCTGCAGCAGTCGATCCGTGAAGGTGACTACGTCGTTCGTCACGGGGGCGAGGAGTTCTTGATCATCCTTCCCGGTTCCGACGGCCAGGGTGCCCTGCGGGCTGCCAGAGCTGTGCACACGGCAGTCACCGAGATGGCAGCGCCACCCCTTGAGTTTCACCGCATCACGATGTCGATCGGGGTCGCTGCCTTCCCGGAGCATGGACAGGATCTCGACGAAGTGGTGCATGCTGCCGACCAGGCGATGTATCAAGCCAAGCGCGAGGGCGGCGACCGGGTTGCCCTGGCCCCACCGGGCGTGGCTCGGACATCCGGAGGTCTCGCTCAGCCCAACGCGCCGTCGATGCCGGCCGACGCCGAAGCGATGCCCGCAACTCTGCCGGAAGGGCCGAGGCGGGGGCGTCGGGCAAAGCGCTCTTCCGCCTGACGGGGGCAGAAGCTGGCCAGCCCGCCTTCCCCTAGCTGTAGCGCCCACGGACCT
>DNAU01000255.1 GCA_003491925.1 Chloroflexota bacterium | reverse complement strand
CCATCGCCCCGAGATCCGACGCCACTGCTGGGCAGGACTGACGCCGTCCCGAGCTGACCCGGGCGGTCTACGGTTAGTCCGCTTCGCCCCGTCGTGTTTGGAAGACTCTCGAACCGCCCGGGGTGAGGCCGACCTTCTGTGTGTGGAGATGTCCTCGGAGGACACTACTGGGCCGAGTCGATCGATTGCTCCGGTGACGGTGACTACACACAGGGGTAACTCAGGCTGACCTTGTCGCGGTGCCAGCCCATCGCCACCACGACGGGGTGACCCAGCTGGTCAGCGCCGTCGCCCTCCGCACCGCGACCCTGTCTCGAGGACTGCGCCGCGACGGTGGAGCGTCACCGGAGAGGCTGGCCTCTGTGGGGGTCAGCCTGGACCGGATGACCGACGATCTGGAGCCGGTGACCGCCGAACTGCGCACGCTGATGGGTGACCACGGACCGAGCCAATCCGCCCGCTCTGGTCGGCGGACCGGCGCCTTCCGGAGCAGACGCACCAACCGCGTAATAGTCTCGTGACACCTTTGAGCGGTTCGGAGACGGCTTCGTCACCAAACGCGTGGTGCACCGGGCTCGTCCCCGCGTAGCGTGGGCTGCAACCATGCAGTCGAGCGTGCCGGGACGGGTCCCAGGCCCCGTCCCTCCGGTCCGGCATCGGTTGGAGTTGCTGCCATCGGTGCAGAAGGTCCTCGCCCTCGCCTCGTTGCAGCCGGAGGATTTTGACCTGGGCGCCAACCTGGACGCCATCGCTCGGCGGGCCGCTGAGCGGGCTCGCGTCCTCAGCTGGGCCGACGGAGCCGTGGTCGAGATCACCGATGACGACGGCCTGGTCCACCGGGCGAAGTCAGGGACCGGCGCCGCCAGTCGCTCCCGGCGGGCAGGTGCCGTGCCCGACCATCCATGGCGCGTCCTGGTCGGCGACACCCCCCAGGGCTGCGGCGACACCGAGGCTGACCCCCGGGTAGACCGGGACGTGTGCCGCCGCCTCGGGACACGGTCGGTGGTCGTCGTCCCCCTGCGCCACCGAGACATGCCCCTGGGCATGATCGCCGTGACCTCGTTCCAACCCCATGCGTTCGACAAAGCGCAGGCGGAGGTCCTCCAGCTCCTCGCCGACCAGGTTACGACGGCGGCAGTCGGGGCGTGGATGATCACCGAGTTGCACGGGATCGGCCGGCGGCACAAGAGCGCCCTGGTCGCCAGCGAGGCGAGGTTCCGCCGCGTGTTCTTCGAGCATCCCCAACCGATGTGGGTGCTCGACGCGGAGACACAGCGCTTCCTCGCCGTGAACGATGCCGCCGTGGCCAAGTACGGGTACTCAGCCGAGGAGTTCGCGGCGCTGACCATCGCCGTCATCCGCCGCGATGTTGCCCATCTTGCCGTCGACTTCAACCGGGCCCGGGCGGGGAAGTCGGCCTTCAGCGCCCGCCACCGCCTGCGTGACGGCCGGCTCATCGACGTCGAGGTCATCACCGTGGCCCAGGAGTTCGATGGTCGTCCCGGGATCCTCACGCTCATCAACGACGTGACCGAACGCAACCGGCTGGACAGGCAGCTGCGCGAGGGCGCCTTCCGCGACCCGCTGACGGGCGGCGCCAACCGGGCTCTGTTTGCCGAGCGGGTCGGGCATGCGCTCACCCGGATGCGCCGCCGCAGCGCCACCATCGCGGTCCTGGTCATCAACCTGGATCAGTTCAAGGACGTCAACGACGGCCTGGGCCATGTGGCAGGCGACTCCCTGCTCCAAGCGGCGGCGGCACGGATGAAGGCAGCGCTCCGCCCCGGTGACACCGTCGCCCGGCTGGGCGCCGACGAGTTTGCCGTGCTCCTCTTGGACGTGGGCCAGACCGGCGACTCCCTCGGGGCGGCGGCTCGCCTCGACGAGGCGTTCCACTCTCCGCTCGAGTTCGCGGGCGGCAGCCTGGTGGTCAGTCTCAGCATCGGCGTCGCCACGTCGTCGACCGCGCGGACCAGTGCCGATGAGCTGCTGCGCGACGCCGAGCTGGCGATGCACGCGGCCAAGGCTGCGGGCAGGGGCAGGGTGGAGGTCTTCGTGCCCAGCATGCTCGAGTTGACCACGGAACGCCTGAGCCTGGACCAGGATCTGCGCCACGCCGTGGAGCGCGGCGAGCTGCGCCTGTTCTTGCAGCCGGTCATCTCCGTGGGCAGCGGCGCCATCGTCGGCTGCGAGGCCCTGGTACGGTGGCAGCACCCCAGTCGAGGTTTCGTGCTTCCCGACACCTTCATCCCCCTTGCCGAGGAGACGGGGATGATCAGCGCCATCGATACCTGGGTGCTTCACGCCGCGTGCTCCCAGGTGGCTGCGTGGCGGGCGTCGGGCCTGGCCGATCTCCTCCTCGCCGTCAACATCTCGGGATGCGATCTGGGCCGGGGCGACCTCGTCGACAGGGTGTCGGCCGCACTCCTCGAGACCGGGTTCCCCCGGGATCGCCTCGAGGTCGAGATCACCGAGAGCTCCGCGGTGTCGCAGCCGGTGGAGGCCCTTAACGAGCTGCGCCGCCTGCGCAGCGCCGGCATCGCCGTCGCCATCGACGACTTCGGCACGGGGTACTCGAGCCTGAGCAAGCT
>DNAU01000240.1:12821-13114 GCA_003491925.1 Chloroflexota bacterium | reverse complement strand
CGGATCCCCGAGCTGGTGGCGCGGGCGGCGGCGACGGGCCAGCCGGCGATTGCGGTCACCGACCACGGGGTCCTCTATGGCGCTGTCGAGCTCTACACCGAGGCGACCGCCGCCGGGGTCAAGCCGATCGTCGGCTGCGAGGTGTACATGGCGCCCCGCTCTCACCGCGACAAGGAGGGGCGTGCCGACCGCGACCCCAACCACCTGGTGCTGCTGGCCCGCGACGCCACCGGCTACTCCAACCTGGTCGCGCTGTCGACCATCGCTCACCTCGAGGGCTTCTACTACAAGCC
>DNAU01000240.1:0-12764 GCA_003491925.1 Chloroflexota bacterium | reverse complement strand
GAGGGCTTCTACTACAAGCCGCGGATCGACAAGGAGCTGCTCGCCGCCCACAGCGAGGGGCTGATCTGCCTCTCGGGGTGCGTCGGCGGCGAGCTTCCCCAGGCCATCCTGAGCGGCGATCTCGACGCGGCCGAGAGGGTGGCCCGCCAGCACGCGGAGATCCTCGGGCCCGACAACTACTTCCTGGAGCTCCAGGACCACGGCATGACCGAGGAGACCGCGGTTCGCGAGGGGCTCCTGGAGATCGCCCGCCGCACCGGTCTCCCCCTGATCTGCACCAACGACTCGCATTACATCCATGCGAGCGACGCCGAGGCCCACGACATCCTGCTCTGCCTCCAGACCGGGTCCCGGCGCGACGACGAGCGGCGGCTCCGGTTCCACGGTCCCCAGTTCTACGTGGCGAGCGGCGAGGAGATGCGGCGGCGCTTCGCCGCCTACGGGGAGGCCGCATCCAACACCCTGGCGGTGGCGGCGCGCTGCGACTGGAAGCTGGAGCTGGGCCTGCATCACCTCCCGGCCTATTCGCCCATCCCTGAAGGCCTCGACGCCGACTCCTACCTGGCCGAGCTCTGCGAGCGGGGGCTCGCCGAACGGTACGGTGGCGACCCGTCGCGGGAGGCCCGGGATCGGTTGGCGATGGAGCTGGACGTCATCCACCAGACCGGCTTCTCCGCCTACTTCCTCATCGTCTGGGACCTGATCCGCGCCGCCCGCTGCGACGGGGTGGTGGTGGGTCCCGGGCGAGGCAGCGCGGCCGGATCGCTGGTCAGCTACGTGCTGCGCATCACCAACGTCGATCCCCTCCGCTATGGGCTCATCTTCGAGCGCTTCCTCAACCTGGAGCGTCGGGAGATGCCCGACATCGACATCGACTTCGACGACCGGCGGCGCGACCGGGTCATCCAGTACGTGACCGGGAAGTACGGTCAGGACCGGGTCGCCCAGATCATCACCTTCGGGACCATGGCCGCCCGAGCCGCGATCCGCGACGTCGGCCGGGTCCTCGATGTCCCGCTCCCGGATGTCGACCGGCTGGCCAAGCTGGTCCCGGCGTCCCTCGGGATCACCCTGGATCGCGCCCTGGCCGAGGCGCGTGACCTGCGCGACCTCTACGACGGCGAGCCCTGGGCGCACAGCGTCATCGACATCGCTCGCCGGCTCGAGGGCATCTGCCGGAACGCCTCGACCCACGCCGCGGGCGTGGTCATCGGCGCCGAGCCGCTGGCCAGCATCGTGCCCCTGGCCCGGGCCACCTCGGGCAACGAGGGCGTGGTCACCCAGTTCGACATGAAGGGTGTGAGCAAGATCGGCCTGCTCAAGATCGACTTCCTGGGGCTCTCCAACCTCACCGTGATCCAGGAGACGGTCGAGAACGTCGAGAAGGTCCGGGGAGTGCGGCTGGACATCGACTCCATCCCCCTCGACGACCCGGCCACCTACGAGCTGCTGGGCAAGGCGGACACCCACGGGGTGTTCCAGCTCGAGGCCACCCTGGGCAAGCGGATCCTCATCGACATGCAGCCCCGCTCACTGGAGGATCTGGCTGCCGCCAACGCCCTCATCCGGCCGGGGCCGCTCGAGGGCGGGGTCGTGGATCTCTACATCAAGCGCAGGCGCGGGGAGGAGCTGATCACCTACCTGCGCCCCGAGATGGAGCCGATCCTGGCCGAAACATTCGGGACCATGATCTACCAGGACCAGGTGATGCAGATCGCCTCCGCGGTGGCGGGCTACAGCCTGGGCGAGGCCGATGTCCTCCGCTCCGCGATGGGCAAGAAGGACCAGGAGAAGATGGCCCACCAGCGGGAGAAGTTCCTGGCCGGCGCGGCCGCCCGGGGGGTCGCGGAGGGCACCGCCGCCGCCCTCTTCGACCTCATCGCCCACTTCGCCGGCTACGGCTTCGGCAAGGCCCATGCCTACTGCTACGGCCTGATCGGCTACCAGACCGCCTACCTCAAGGCCAATCACCCGCTGGAGTTCATGGCGGCGCTGCTCAACAGCCGGGCCGGTGACTTCGACAAGCTGAAGCAGACCATCCTCGACGCCCACGCGCGCGGTCTCACCGTCATGCTCCCCGACGTCAACCGGAGCGAGGTGGGATTCGCGGTGGGCGACCCGGAGAAGCGCGAGATCCTCTACGGCCTGGCCCACATCAAAGGTGCTGGCGAGCGGGTCATGGAGCAGCTGGTGGAGGAGCGGGGGAGCGGCGGCACCTACGCGAGCGTGGTCGATCTCTGCCTCCGGGTCGGCGGCCGCGACCTCAACCGGCGCGTGCTCGAGGCCCTGATCCGGAGCGGCGCCTGCGACGGCCTGGGCGAGCGCGGCCTGCTCCTCGCCACCCTCGACCGCGCCCTCGACCGGGCGGCCCAGATCCGCCGCGAGCGCGACCTCGGGCAGGGCTCGCTGTTCGGCGAGAGCGCCGCCGAGGACGTGTCGATTGCCCTCTCACCGGTCGACGAGTTCGGCACGGTCACGGATGTCACCGCCGTCCCCGCCGAGGAGCGGCTGCGCTGGGAGCGGGAGTACCTCGGGATGTACCTGAGCGACCACCCGCTGCGCCGCATCTCGGACCGCCTCGCGGAGCGCGTCGACACCGCCGTCGGGGAGCTGGGAGCCCACCTCGACGGCATCTACGTGCAGATCGGCGGGGCGATTCGCGACCTCCGCGCCTTCATCCCCCGGCGCAGCACGACCGGACAGCGGATGGCCTTCATGACCGTGGAGGACCTCTCCGGCGCCTGTGAGGTGGTGGTGTTCGCACGCATCTTCGAGGAATGCGCCGAGCTGCTCCGTCCCGACCAGGTGATCGTGGTCCGCGGGCGCGTCCAGGCCGGCCGCAACGGCCGCGCTCCCGTCTCGGCGACCCAGAACGGGGCTGCGGCTCCGGAGGAGGAGGAGCACCCCGACACCGAGTCGGTGAGCGTCATCGCCGAGGCCGTCTACGCCCTCGACGACGTCCGGCTGGCGGCCTGGCGCCGCAACAGCCGGGTTCGGCTGCGCCTCTCCGCCGGCCAGGAGTCGCTGCTTCCGACCCTGCGCGGCATCCTTGGACAGCACCGGGGAGAGGCACCGGTCCTGGTCCAGGTGGTGGGGGCGCGGTCGGTGGACGAGATCGTGCTCGGTGACGAGTGGAGGGTGGAGCCGGGCCCGGCGCTGGAGCGGGCGGTGGAGTCGCTGCTGGGCGATGCCTCCTACCGGGTGGAGGTGGAGCGCCAGCGGGCTCCCGAGCGCGAGGGCGCGCGCCGCCGCTGACGAGGCGTGATCACCGTCGCGCGCGGCGTCAGAGCAGGCCGACCAGCCAGTCGAGCGCGACCTTGGCGATCACGAAGATCACCAGGTAGGTGATGAAGGCGACCAGCGCCTCCACATCGATCCCC
The DNA here is from genome assembly GCA_003491925.1 of Chloroflexota bacterium. Classification (GTDB taxonomy): domain Bacteria; phylum Chloroflexota; class Dormibacteria; order Aeolococcales; family Aeolococcaceae; genus Changshengia. Next base: position 9,384 of record DNAU01000240.1, on the reverse strand, counting down.
GAGCTGTGGGCGATGATGCCGTCGAACGGGCGGACGAAGGGCTGTGCCATCGCCCGGATCCCACGGGTCAGCGGATGCCAGGGGTCGGCGTGGAAGAGCGAGAGGAGGAAGCGGAGCAGGACCAGGACGGCGACGATGATGATCAGCGTGAGGACGAGCTGCTCGAGCGCCCCCACCAGGATGGCTCCGAGCGACTCTCCCGTGACGCCGACGCTGTACGAGAGCGAGAAGCAGACGTTGGCCAGGATCTCGAGGACGATGATGGCGAGCAGCGGAGAGATGTCGAGCATCCCGCCGAACGTCGGCAGCAATCCGCGGAAGGGGGCCAGGATGGGGTCGGCGATGGCCCGGACCACCCGGACCAGCGGGTGGTACGGGTTGAGCCCGGGGATCCAGGAGATGAGCACCCGGATCACCACGATGAGGGTGAGGACCTCCAGGACGTAGCCGATCGCCTGGAGGATGTTGGCCGCTAGCACGGGCCCGAGTATAGGCAGCGGCCACGCCGGGTAACGCGCCGCAGCCCCACCGGGTCAGCCCCCCAGGGTCCAGTTGGTGACCGGCGCGCTGCCTCCCGCGCTGTAGGTGATGGTTCCCGAGCCGGACGCGTCGAGACTGACCGTGGCCAGCGTGGCCCCGGCCGCGGTGGTCACGGTGCCGGTGAGCTGGGTGGTGCTCACCAGGTTGAGCGTGAACGCGGTGCCGTCCTTCGCGTCGGTCACGGTCCACCCCGTTGGCGCGGGGGAGAAGAGGGCGAAGAGCGCGGCGTGGCCGGAGGTCGCGTTGGCCGGCATCGCGGTGCCGCTTCCGGCGATCGCGAACGTCGTCGGCGTCGGCGTCGTGATCGAGAGAGCGCCGGCCGCACCCGACTCGGAGATGGACTGCGTCCCGGAGAAGGCGACGCCGTAGTCATCGTCGCCGCCGCCCGCGATCGGCGTCAGGCTGATGGTGAGGGGCGCCACCGAGGCCAGGGAGATCCCCAGCGCCGGGAAGGGCTGGGCGACCGCGCCGCTGCACACGAAGGGGGGTGGCGTCGAGCTGCTGGCGGGGATCTCGCATTCGAGGCCGAGGCTCACCGGCGGAGAGCCGTCCTTGGGGGTGAAGGTGCCAGTGCCGTCCACGGTGACGCTCGAGATCGCGTCCGACGTCCCGCCGAAGACCACGCTCTCGCTGAGGGCGAGGACACCGAGGGTGGCGCCTGCGGGCCCGAGGTAGGTCGCGGACTCGCTGATGGAGATGGTCGCGGTCGCGTTGGTCGCCGTCAGCGTCGCCGCGGCCTCGATGTAGGGCTGAGCGCAGCTCCCGTCGTAGTAGAGGTCGACGGTCGCGGTGGTGACGTTGCCGGTGGTCGACTTCTGCAGCACTTTCGACGACCCCGTCCCCGCGGTGAGCGCCCTGCACGAGGTCGAACCGAGGAGTGCGCCGTCCAGCACCGTCACCTGGCTCTGGACCACGTTCGACGCCAGCCCGATCCCGAGCCCCTGCTGGACGAGGAGCCGGGCTTCGGCCCCAGCCGCCTCGCTCGCCGGGGTGGCGGTGGGGGTGGGCACGGTCGTGGCGCTGGGCGAGGGGCTGCCGGTGGCCCCAGCGCCGCAGGCGGCGGCCGCCAGGGGGCAGATCAGCGACACCGCCGTGGCCCAGAGCGTCCCCTGGCGCGCGGGCCTCCCTCGACGGCTCCCGGTTGGCGGCGCGGTCTTCATCGGGGAGCCTCCTCAGGAGGTCGCGGCCTCCTCGGCATCGGTGGCGGGCTCGGCATCGGCGGCCGGTCCGGCACCGGCTGGTGGCTCGGACTCGGCGGCTCCCTCGGGCTTCGGACGGGCCCGCCCCTCGGTCCGGCGCCAGACCACGATCATCAGCGGCACCAGCACCACCAGCGAGACGATGGCGGTGAGCTGGAGCTGCTTCAGCCCCAGCCAGATCACCGGCTCGCTCTGACGGAGGAAGTCGAGCAGGAGCTGGCTCACGGAGTAGAGGGCGACATAGCTGATGATCAGCACCCCGGGACGGACGCCGCGCCGGCGGATGCCGATGAGGATCAGCAGGATCACCAGCGTGCCCAGCGCCTCGTAGGCGCCGGCCGGCTGGTAGGCGACCCCGAGCTTGTAGCCCGGCTGCAGGACGGCGGCGGCGTTGGTGTAGGCGGTCGCCCAGGGGAGGTTGCTCGGGCCGCCGAGGATGTCCCCGTTGATGATGTTGCCGATCCGGCCGATGGGCTGGCCCACCACCGCGAAGAACGCCCCACCGTCCACCAGGGTCCAGAGTCGGAGGTGCCCACGCCAGCCCACGACGAGAATGGTGCCCAGCCCCCCGATGATCGCGCCGTAGAAGGCCATCCCGCCGTTCCACACCGCGATCACGTCGACGAAGCTGTGCATCATGTCGAGGTTCTGGACGTCGTAGTAGAGGCGGGCCCCGATCAGGCCGAAGAGGATGGTCCAGCCGGTGATGCGCTCCAGGTCGTTCTCGCTGATGCCACGGGGCAGCAGGTGGGGCCGGGCCCCGAGGTAATAGGCGACCACGAAGGCCACCACGTAGAGGATGCCGTACCAGTGGACGGAGAGCGAGCCGACGCTGAAGGCGACCGGGTTGATCCCGATGGTGATGGTGGCGAGCATGTGGTCAGCCATGATGCGACGCCGGCCGGGGGTCGCGCACGTCCAGGAGGCGATAGCCTCGCTTTGACCGCATCCTGACGACGTCGAAGCCCTGGGTCAGCAGTCGCTCGGCGAGTGAATCAGCCCCCAGGTGGCGCTGCACCACCAGGTAGGCGTGGCCGTCGGGCTCGAGACGCGCCAGCCAGGCGCTGAGCAGGTCGAGCAGTGGGCCCCGTCCCACCCGGATGGGCGGGTTGCTGTAGATCGCGGCGAAGCGGAGACCCGGGTCGACCTCATCCGGCCGGTGGGCCTCGACGTTCTCGACCCCGTTGGCGGCCGCGTTGGTGCGGGTGAGCTCGAGCGCCCGGCTGTTGACGTCCACGGCGACGACCCGGGCCCCGGGGGCGCGGCGGGCGATGGCCACCGCGATCACCCCGTGCCCGCAGCCGAGGTCGAGGAGGGCTCCCCCGGCGGGTGGCGTGGGGATCCCTCGGAGTAGGACCTCGGTTCCGGGGTCCAGCCCGGCCAGGCTGAAGACCCCCCGATCGGTCTGGAGCTGGATGGCCTGGTCCGGGAGGCGAACCGTCACCGTCCGCGGATTGGTGGCCACGGCCGGCTCAGGGTTGAAGTAGTGAGCCGGGGGGAGCTGGCGGTCCGCCATCGCCCCCGGAGCCTAGTGCACTGGCCTTCCGAGCCGGCGTGCTAGCGGCGGTGGGAGGGGAGGGCGAAGCTCCGCGCCACGGCGCCGGCCAGGTTGAGGTAGGCGATGCGCGTCTCCGGACGCAGCTCGTCGACATCCACCTCGAGGCCCTCGGCGAGGTGGGGGTCCCAGGGCACGTTGACCACCGCGCGGCAGCGCTTGGCGAAGTGCTCGGAGACCGACCGCAGCTCGCGACCCCGATTCTTGCGGACCTGGTTGATGACCACCACGGCGTCGGTCACCAGGTCGTGGTAGCCGTGCTCGTCGAGCCAGTCGAGGGTGAGGCTCGAGGCGCGCGAGGCATCGATGCCGGGGGCCGCGCAGAGCACGATCTGGTCGGCCATCCGCAGCACGCCCTGGGTCGCCGAGTCGAGGATGCCGGTACCCGTGTCCATCAGGATCAGGTTGTAGTGGTGCTCCAGCACGTGCAGCACCTGGCGATACTCCGGTTCTCCGAGGGCCACGCTGATGGTGGGGTCGTCGTCGGAGGCAAGGATCTCGAGCCGGGTGGGCGACTGGTTGGTGAAGTTGCGCATGTCGCTGTAGCGCCGGATCCGCTCGGAGGCGCGCAGCAGCTGGGTGACGGTGGCGTCGGTCTCGCGGCGAACCCGGTAGGCGAGCGAACCGGCGTCGGGGTTCGCGTCGAGGGCGACCACCCGGTCCATCCGGTGGGTGGCGAAGGTGTGGCCGAGCATGAGGGTGGTGGTGGTCTTGCCGATGCCGCCCTTGCGCGACACGATCGCCACCCGCCGGCAGGTCGAGATCGGGGCGCACGTGGTCACGATCAGCTCACGCTCACGCCGTTCGGCCCGGCTGGGACCCGGGCTGATCAGGCCGAAGGAGATGGTCCGGACGGTGCGGCGGACGCCATGGGTTGCCGGGCGGACCTTGACCGGTCCCATGACCCGGTCCGGGGCGAAGTCCTGGGCCGTGCGTGGTGCAGCGGGGGCGGGTCGGCCCGTGGTCTGAGGCTCCGGGTCGGGGGCGAGCGACGCGAGACGCCCCGTGGCCCGCGCCGGCGCCGGACGGCCGGGTGACGCGAGCGCAGGCTCCGGAAGCGGCCGCCAGGAGCCCGTGGGGTCGGCGGCCCGGGACCCGGGGGCGCCTCGTCCCATCCCCTCACCCGGGGCTCGCCGGACCGCGAGCGGAGGGCCGCCGCTCCCCGGAGGGCCACCGTTAATCGGAGGGCCACCGTTCATCGGAGGGCCACCGTTCATCGGAGGGCCACCGTTCGCCGGGCGGCCTCCGGCGGTGCCCAATGTGCCCGGCATCGCTGGTGGCGGACCGGGGGCGCCCGACCGCACCGCCCCGGAGGGGGACGGTGGGGGAGGAGGTGGGTCGGCGGGCTGCCGCGCCAGCGCCGAGGGCGTGACCGGGAGGAGGAAGGCGGCAGGGGCGCCGCCGCCTCCGAGTGGGGGCCGGCCCGGCGCCACGGGGCCTGTGGAGGCACCGTTGCCGGGCATGGAAGAGCGGAGGCGGGTCGGAGCTCCGTTGCCAGTCACCGGAGGCAGGGCGGTGGGGCCGCCGGGAGGCCCGAGGGAGCGTCCGGGGGCTCCGTTGACCGGCATCCCGGTACGGGCGGGGGTGTCACCGGGTGCCATCGGTGCACGCGCGGGAGAGTCGTCGACGGGCATGGGGGGATGCGTCACGGCGCCGCCGGGCGGTGGCAGCGGGCGGTCCGAAGACGCCTCGCCGAGCGGGGGCCCCAGCGGGCGCGTCGCGAAGCCGCTGGGCGGCAGGGGGCGGGCCGGTGCTCCACCGTCCGGCAGGCCCATCGGTGGCCCCATGGGCCGGCGTTCACCGAACGGTGTGAGGTAGCGCGCCGGTGGTGCCGGTGGTGTGAACCGAGCCCCGAGCCGGCTGGCCGGAGGGGCGGCCGGGATGGCGGCGCCGGCAGCCCCCGGCAACTCGGCGGCCGGCTCCCGCGGCGCGGCCGATCCCTGCCGGTTCGCGTGACCGACGATGTCGACGGGTGGCGAGGAGGGGGGCGCATCAGGCCGGCGAAACTCCTCCGGCACCGTGAGGGCGCCTTCCTCTCCTGGTTTCTCGGTCAACACCTCTCCCGCTGGAAAGTGCCGGTGGTTGCAACGAAGCGAACGGAACGAAGGTAGCACCCCACCGTGCCTGCCCGCCCAGCCTACGCCGTTCCGGGCCGAAATGGCCACTCCCCGCCGCCGTGGAGGCCCACAATCCAGGCGATGAGCCGCCCGATCGTTCTCGTCGGACTGATGGGGTGCGGCAAGACCACGGTGGGCTCCGCCCTGTCCGGGCGCCTGGGTCGACCGCTCTGGGACGGTGACCTCCAGCTCCAGGAGCTGACCGGATTGACCGCGGCCGCGCTGGCCGCCGAGCGTGGCTCCGACGTCCTCCACCGCATCGAGGTCGAGGTGCTCGCCATGGGCCTCGCCCACCGCCCCGTTCCCGTGGTGGGAGCGGCGGCGGCGGTCGTCCTCGACCCGCGGCTCCCCGGCATGCTGAGCCAGGCCTGGACGGTGTGGCTCCGGGTCGAGGTCTCCCATGTGGTCAGCCGGCTTCGCCACGACGACGGCCATCGCCCCGAGCTGGCCGGTGACCTGCTGGCGACCCTCCGCGAGATGGCGCGAGTCCGCGATCCCCTCTATGCCCAGGTCGCCGACCTCACCGTGGACGCGGACCGGGCGACACCCGCTGCGCTGCTGGGGCGGATCCTGGCGGCGATGCCCGCGGACGTGTGAGCCTCACCCGCTGAGGTCACTCGGGGCGCCACCGGGAGCCGCCGCCACCCCCCTGGCACCGCCCGACTTCCCTTCCCCGAGGCTTAACCGTGGCGCCGCCGGTCGTTCACCAGCGATCCGACATCGTGTGACTCGGCAGCGAGCACCGCGAGAGCCCTGCTGCCGAACTTGATACCCAACCTCCGTGCGTGCCCGGGCCGGCTTGCCGGCCCGGGTCTCCGCGCGCTGGGGGTCGGGCATCGGGCAGGGGTGTCGCCTCAACCCGGGTGTAGCTTCAATCCGTCCGTCGGGCACGGCTCGAGGGCCGCGCCTCTCTCTCCAGGAAGGTGAAGAGCCGCACCCCGGGGTGGAACGGCGGTGGCGGGATCGCCAGCCGGTTGACCCCGACCGACGCGGTAGACCCGGGGATCGCGTGGAAGGCGAGCTCGTCGAACCCGGCCGTGACGAACCAGGCGCGGATCGCCCAGGTCAGGTCGGGCTCGAACCGCCCCCGCGTCCAGATCACCGTGGCTCCCGGAGCGCAGAGCCCGGCGCGGGTGGTCGCGGAGTGCGCCGAGCAGGTCGCGCCCATCGCCCGCGCAGATGCTGACGATGGCGATCGGACCCGGCGGGCAGCGATCGAGCGCCACCCGGATCTCCTCCTGGACCAGCCGCAGCCGCGCCGCGAGGCCCGCCTCCGAGTCATACCGGCGGTGCCACTCGAGCCATTCGCCCATCCCGCGAGGCTAGCAAGGGTGCGCCGCCGGGCCTCTGCGCGGCGGTCGGGCCCGTCCTAGCGCTCAGGTCCCGGTCGCGATCTCCACCAGCACGGGGGCGTGATCGGAGGGGGCGGTCCCCTTGCGGGCCTCCCGGTCGATGTACGCGTCGGTCACCCGCGGAGCCAGCGACTGGCTGAGCAGCACCAGGTCGATGCGCATCCCCATCCCCTTGTGGAACATCCCGGCCCGGTAGTCCCAGTAGGTGAACGGCCGCCCCTTGAGGGCGCGGGGCCGGACGTCGACGAGCCCGAGCTCGAGCAGCGCCGCCACCGCCTCCCGCTCCGGCGGACTGACGTGGGTGGAGCCGACGAACTCCGCCGGGTCCCAGATGTCCTCGTCGCCGGGGGCCACGTTGAAGTCCCCGCAGACGGCGAGCGGGACCGGCGCGGCGACCTCGGCCTGGAGTGCCGTTCGCAGGGCGTCGAGCCAGGCCAGCTTGTAGGTGTAATGGGTGCTGTCCAGGGTCCGCCCGTTGGGAACGTAGACCGACCAGACGCGGACCCCGCCGCAGGTGGCGGAGAGCGCTCGCGCCTCGACCTCGGGGTACCCGGGCTCGCTCGCGAACCCGGCGGTCACCTCCTCGAGCCCCGTGCGGGAGAGGATGGCCACCCCGTTCCAGCGACCGATCCCATTGGTGGCGGTGGCGTAGCCGAGTGCCGCGACCTCGGCGGAGGGGAAGGCTCCATCGGCCACCTTGGTCTCCTGGAGGCAGACCACGTCGGGGCGGGTGGCGTCCAGCCATTCGAGCAGGCGTGGCAGCCGCGCCATCACCGAGTTCACGTTCCACGTCGCCAGCAGCACCGGCTGAGGATGGGCATTCGCCGGCCGCCACGTCAAGGGCGGCGATGCCACGCGACCGGGGCGAACCTGACCGTCTCGGGCTTTGACGCCGTGCGCGACCGGGAGTCCCGGGAACTCGAGGGCTCACCTCCCCTGGCCGCCCGGCCTTTGGGCTGCGAGAATGGACCGGTGCGCACCACACCTCTGATCGGCACCAAGGCGTGGTTCGGTCCACGCCGCCTGGGCTGGGGGCTCGCGCCGGTCTCGCCGGAGGGCTGGGCGGTGACCGCCGCCGCGGCGACCGTTTCGCTGGTTGCGCGGAAGAAGGGCGGGGGCCTCGCCGCGCGCCTCGCCGTGGCTGCGACCCTGCTGCTCGTCGTGGTCCTCAAGGGGACCGCGCCGGGAGGCCCCGTGGCCCGCCGCGCCTTCGAGGAGGCGAGACGGGCAGGCGGGGCTGGTACGGCTTAGGCGGGCCCAGCCGGTAACGGCGCCGAGCGAAGCCCACCGCGGCGACGTCGGGGGAGGGCCCGATGCTCGTGCGGCGGGAGCCCTCAGGCTCTGCTCGCCAGGCTCTGATACCGTGGCGCGATGCCCTTCGGGCTGGCCCTCCTCGCGGCCTTTGGGTGCTCGTTGACGAGCGGCGTGGCCGCCGTCCTTCAGAAGGAGCGCCGATCAGGAGGAGCGCGCGACATCGCTCCGGATCGGGCTGCTCTGGCGTCTCCTCGACGACTGGCCGTACCTGCTCGGGCTCGCGCTCGACGGCGGTTCCTTCCTGCTCACGATCGTTGCCGTCCAGAACCTGCCCCTCTTCGTCGCCGAGCCGATCATCGCCGTCAACGTTGTCATCACCGCGTTGATCGAGCAGCTCCTGTTTCAACGCCGGTTGCGCGTGGTGGCGTGGGTGGCGATCGCCGGGATCCTGGTCGGTCTCTCACTGCTCGCGCTCTCGGGCGCACCGGAGAAGGCCCGCACCGCCGCTGCGGCCGTGCGCTGGGCGGTCATCGTGCTGCCTTTGGGAGTCGCCGCCATGGGCGCCATCGTGGCCGGGCGCACTCACCACAGCGCGACCATCGCCCTCGGGGTCCTCGACGGCGTCGCCTTCGGCGGCACCGCCATCGCGGGCCGGATGCTCGTGGTGCCCCACCCGTTCTGGCAGATCCTGCTGAGTCCCTTGCTCTGGTCGATGGCGGCCTACGGGCTGGTCGGCCTGCTGCTCTTCACGATCGCCCTGCAGCGCAGCCACGCCAGCATCGTCGGCGCCGCGACCACCGCGGCGCAGTCGGTCGTGCCGATCGTGATCGGTATCGCCTTCCTGGGGGACAGCCCGCGGAACGGCGCCTGGGGCCTGGCGGCGTCGGGGATGGTGCTCGCGCTCGCTGGGACCCTGGCGATCGCCATCACCAAGGTGGAGCCCAGCCTCGCCCGGGCCGCCTAGCGGCTCGGTACCGGCGCGGGCCTCAGAACGTCTCGGTCGGACGGCCGCCCGTGAGGGCGGCTCGCTTGCAACGGCGCCCGTCCCGAAAGTGGGTCAGCCCCCGGGGCGGAAGCGCAGTGCGGACCAGACCTCGTCGATGGCGATCTGGCGGACCGGGCGGATGCCCTCCTGCATCAGCCGCGCAGCACCCTGCCGAGGGTGGGAGTCGAACCCACACGGGGTTGCCCCCGGCGGTTTTTGAGACCGCTGCGTCTGCCATTCCGCCACCCCGGCGTCGCGGAGGCAAGCTTCTCACGTCCTCGCCGGCAGTCGACAGCCCCCCGGCGGCCTACGTCCGACCGGCCGGTTCCGCTATACCAGACCCCGGCGGATGGCGAACCGCAGCGACGTGAAGAGGAGAGGC
>DNAU01000134.1:1612-2725 GCA_003491925.1 Chloroflexota bacterium | reverse complement strand
CTGGCAGGACACCCGCACCGACAACATCTGCAACGAGCTCGCCAAGGACGGCGGACAGGACCGCTTCCGGGCCAAGGTCGGGCTGCCGCTGGCCACCTACTTCTCCGGCCCCAAGGTCAAGTGGCTGCTCGAGAACGTCGAGGGGCTGCGGGCCAAGGCGGAGGCCGGTGACCTGGCCTTCGGCAACATCGACACCTGGTGCATCTGGAACCTCACCGGCGGGGTCAACGGCGGCGTCCACGTCACCGACGTGACCAACGCCAGCCGCACCATGCTGATGAACCTGGAGACCCTGGACTGGGACCCGGAGATCCTGGGCATCATGGGCATCCCGCGGTCGATGCTCCCCCAGATCCGGCCCTCCAGCGAGACCTACGGCAAGTGCGTCGGCGACCTGGCCGGCATCCCTGTCGCAGGCGACCTGGGCGACCAGCAGGCGGCCATCTTCGGCCAGACCTGCTACTCGGTCGGCGAGGCCAAGAACACCTACGGCACCGGCAACTTCATGCTGCTCAACACGGGCACCAAGCCGGTCCAGTCCAAGAACGGCCTGCTGACCACCCTGGGCTACAAGATCGGATCGCAGCCCGCGGTGTACTGCCTGGAGGGCTCCATCGCGATCACGGGCGCCCTGGTGCAGTGGATGCGGGACAACCTGGGGATGATCAGCACCTCGGCCGACATCGAGACCCTGGCCAAGACCGTCGAGGACAACGGTGGCGTCTACTTCGTGCCCGCCTTCTCGGGGCTCTTCGCACCCTACTGGAAGAGCGACGCACGAGGGGTCATCGCCGGCCTCACCCGCTACGTCAACAAGGGCCACATCGCCCGCGCGGTGCTGGAGGCAACCGCCTGGCAGACCCGCGAGGTCCTGGACGCCATGAACGCCGACTCCGGCGTGGCCCTCACCGCGCTCAAGGTCGACGGCGGCATGGTCTACAACGAGCTGCTCATGCAGTTCCAGGCGGACGTGCTGGGTGTCCCGGTCATCCGTCCCAAGGTGGCGGAGACCACGGCCCTCGGCGCCGCCTACGCCGCCGGGCTCGCGGTTGGCTTCTGGACCGAGGTCGAGGAGCTCCGCAAGAACTGGCAGGTGGACCACACCTGGGAGCC
>DNAU01000134.1:0-1460 GCA_003491925.1 Chloroflexota bacterium | reverse complement strand
GGAACCATGTCTGAAGCTCTCGAGTGCCAGCTGCTGGTGATCGGGGGCGGTTCCACGGGGGCCGGGGTGGCCTGGGACGCCGCGCTGCGGGGTTTCCAGGTCATCCTGGCCGACCGGGGTGACCTCGCCACCGGTACCACGGGCCGCTTCCACGGCCTGCTCCACTCTGGCGGCCGCTACGTGGTCCGCGACCCCGGCGGCGCCCGCGAGTGCGCTCGGGAGAACGTCGTCCTCCGGCGGGTGGCGACCCCGGCCATCGAGGACACCGGGGGGTTGTTCGTCACCACGCCGCTGGACGACATCGAGTACGCGGACCGCTTCCTGGCGGCGTGTCCCGAGGCCGAGGTCACCGTCGAGGAGATCTCACCCGGCGAGGCGCTCCGCCGCGAGCCGCGGCTCAATCCCAAGATCCGCCGGGCCTTCGCCGTGGCCGACGGGAGCATCGACAGCTGGAAGCTGGTCTGGGGGTGCGCGCGCGGTGCCGAGGAGCACGGCGCCAGGATCCTCCCCTATCACCCGGTCACCGCTCTGGTGCGCGAGGGAGACCGGGTGGTGGGCGCGCGGTTGCACGACCTGCGGGGCGAGCAGGAGGTCGAGGTGCGCGCCGAGTGCGTGATCAACGCCGCCGGCGCCTGGAGCGGGCAGATCGCCCGGATGGCCGGCTGCGAGGTCGGCGTCCGCCCCGGCAAGGGCGTGATGGTCGCCGTCAACCACCGCCTCGCCGACTGCGTCGTCAATCGCTGCCACCTGACGGGCGATGGCGACATCGTGGTGCCGAGCCACAGCGTGAGCGTCATCGGCACCACCGACACACCGGTCGAGGATCCCGACGACATCCAGCCGACGCCGGCCGAGGTGGCCGCGATGCTCGAGGCGGCGGACGCCCTGCTCCCCGGCTTCAGCCGGAGCCGGGCCCTCCGCGTCTGGTCGGGAGCTCGCCCGCTCCTGCCCAAGACCGTCGCCGCTGCGGGAGTGGACGACCGCGCGGTGTCGCGCTCCCACACCGTCCTGCGCCACCGGGAGCGGGACGGCGTCGCCGGGTTCGTCTCGATCGCCGGCGGCAAGCTGACCACCTTCCGCCTGATGGCCAAGGACACCGTCGACGCGGTCTGCGCCGAGCTGGGGACGGAGCGGCCCTGCAAAACCGCCGAAACCCCGCTTCCCGGCAGCACCGGCGCCAACTACTACCGGCTGCCGGACCACCAGCAGGAGTTCGAGCAGGGGCGCCCCGACAACCCGATGATCTGCGAGTGCGAGCTGGTCTCCCAGGTCGACCTCCTGGAGGCGGCGGAGCACAACCCCCATGTGCAGATCGACGACCTCCGCCGGGTCCTCCGAGTCGGGATGGGGCCCTGCCAGGGCGGGTTCTGCGCCTTCCGGACCGCCGCCATCCTGCACGGCCACGGCGAGTACGACCGTGCCGAGGCCAACGCCACCCTGCGCGCCTTCGTGCAGGAGCG
>DNAU01000068.1:11281-11605 GCA_003491925.1 Chloroflexota bacterium | reverse complement strand
CGCCGGTCCTGCCCGCCCCGGCGCGGCCGACGCGCCCAGGCCGACCTAGCCGAGGTCACCCTCGAGCTGAGTGATCGTGGAGGTGGCGCAGACCGAGGCCGGCCGGTTCCCGGTCAGCTCGCAGATGGCGGCGGTGAGGTAGTTGGCGTTGCCCAGGATCGCCTGCGCCTGGTCGCTGCTGGAGTCGGCCAGGCTGCTGGCGATCTGCTGCCAGGTCATGCCCGCCAGGAGGGCCGGCGCCTCGATCGCCTGCCCGTTGGCCTGGTAGTCGACGGCGGGGTCGCCGCTTGCGACGTAGCGGCCGCCCAGGTCGATGAAGGGCAG
>DNAU01000068.1:8100-11205 GCA_003491925.1 Chloroflexota bacterium | reverse complement strand
GTTTGCGACGAATAGGGGGAGGTGTCGTAGGTGGTCAGGATCGCCTGCTCGGCCGCGCTGGGCGTCTGGAGGGGGTTGCCGTCCCTGTCCGCGGTCTCGACCCCCTGGAAGTCAATGTAGGAGCTGGAGTAGCTGGAGCCGGCGAAGGAGAAGGTGTCCGTGTCGGGGTAGACGTCGCCGCTCGCCGACGATGTCTCGTGGAGGTTGCTGAAGGTCCCGANNTCGGCGTCTGCAGCGGGTTGCCGCTGCGGTCCTCGCTCTCGATCGGCGCGAAGTCCAGGTACTGGCTGGAGTAGCTGGAGCCGTAGAAGGTGAAGGTGTGGGTGTTGGGGATGTCATCGGGGTTCGAGTCGGACATGGTGATGTGGAGGTTGCTGAAGGTCCCGAAGCGGCCCAGTGCGACCACCAGGCCCCAGCGCTCAAAGGCACAGTACGGGCAGGAATCCTCGCCCACCATCAGGACCTCGGGCTTGCCCCCCGCCGTGAGAGCCGGAGTCGACGAGGGGAGCTTCTGGATCGGGTTGGAGACGGCGCCCGCCCCCACCGCCGCGAGGGTGGAGGGGCTCACCCCGGTCACCGCGCTCACCAGCGAATCGGGGGCGAGGGGGTCGGGGCTCGGCGCCGGCGCCGAGGCCGCCAGGACGATGAAGACGACGACGATGGCTACCACCACCGTGGTGACGCCGCCCCCCCACGCCCACGGGCTCTGCCACCAGGGGGCGCCGACCTCCACCTTCTGGACACGGCGTCGCGGCGGGGTGGTCGCGGGCCTCGGCGCGGAGGCGCCTCGCGCTCCCGCCGCCAGCTCCTGCCGGCGTTGTTTGGAGAGTCGGGCCACGGTGCCACCTCGAAGCACCCACGCGCGGGCGGCTCACTGCGGAGCGGGGCCCAGTGGGCCGCTCGCGCGCATCCTCCCCTCGCCTGGCGCGACCGGCCAGGGCCGAAGGTCGGCAAGCCCTGGGGCCGTCGGGCATCGCCGCCGTTCACCCGCCGCCGGCCGGCACCCCACCCCCTGCGCCGGCGCCTTGACCTCGTTGCAACGCAAATGTGACAGGGCCACGCGGCGGTGTCACTCCCTGCCCACGGCGGCATTCGCACCCGCCGGCCGTGCCCACCATTGGCTGTCGCGCCGTAGAGTGCGGGCTGCCCGAAGCCGCGCCCGACCGGCGTCGCGGGAGCTCGCCGGCATCTCAGTGGTGGACAGATGACCATGACCTGGAAGACACCATCCCGGGGGACCGGGAGCGGGTTGATCGGCAAGCTCGCCCAGGCCAACATCGACGAGGTGGCCCCGGTGGACGACGAGGTCATCGTCGTCCGCGACGACGACCCGGCCTCGGCACCCGTGCGGCAGCGACTCACCGCGGGAACCCTTCTCCGGGTCCGGGAGGTGACCAGGGCTGAGGAGCTGGCCGCGCTGACCGCCGGGGGACGGACCCGAGCGGTGGTCCTCTGCCGGAGCGGGCTCTCGCTGGGGACCCTTCACGACGCCGTCGCCGTGGTCCGCCAGGCGTGCCCGGACACGGCCCTCATCGTGCTCGACGACCAGGCGGGAGAGGCCCGCCACGAGGTGGCGCGCCACGCCGGCGCCGACGGCCTCATCAACCTCGCCCAGGACTGGAAGGTGGTGGGGGAGGCCGTGCTCGCCGCCGCCGAGCGGCGGGCGAGGGCTCGCGCCGTCGGCGACGCGATCGCCTCCCGCTCCGACACGGACCTGCTCGGCGCGCTCGAGGGGGAGTGGCCGCTCGCCCTGCTCGTGGTCGCCGTCAACAACCTCGAGACCCTGGCCGGCCGCTACGCCCACGGCGACAGGGACGCGCTGATCCTCTCGCTCGCGATCCGGCTGCGCCCGCTGCTCCGGCCCAGCGACACCATGGCCCGGACCGCCGACCGCAGCCTGGTCATCGCCCGGAACGACGGCGACGAGCTGGCGATCGCTGCACTGGCCGACCGACTGCTCCGAGCCTGTCGCGAGCCGCTGGTGGTCACCGAGGAGAGCGTGCCGATCACCATCGCCGTCGGCATCGCCATTGGAGCCCGACCGGCGGTCGCGACCGGGCCCGCCGCCGCCGCGGTCCTTGAGAAGGCGCGCGCGGCGCTGGGGCGGCTCCGGAACCGGGGTCGCGCCGCCTACGAGCTGGCCGACGCCGCCCTCCAGGCGCGCGTCACCGCCCAGCGCCAGACCGAGATCGCTCTCCGCCATGCCATCGACGAGCATGAGTTCCGGGTCTTCTATCAGCCCGTCGTGGAGCTGCAGAGTCGCGGTCTCACCTCCTTCGAGGCCCTGATGAGGTGGCAGCGGCCCCAGGTCGGCCTCTTCGACGCCGCCAGCTTCGTCGAGGCGGCCCAGCGCAGCGGTCTGATGACGCGGATCGGGCAGACCATCCTCCACGAAGCGGCCGCTGAGGCGCTGCGCTGGGCCTCGACCGGATCGACCCCGCCCGCGCTCTCGGTCAACCTCTCCCAGCAGGAGTACCTCCAGCCCACCCTGGTGGCGGGTGTCGACCGCATCCTCGCCGAGATCGGTCTGCCGCCCGGCCGGCTGATCCTCGAGGTGCCCCTCAAGCTGCTCGAGCGCGACCCGCTCTCCGCCCGGAGCATCCTCCGCGACCTCGCCTCCCTCGGCCTCACCCTGGTGGCCGACGATTACGACGGCGAGCTGACCGACGACCTGCGCCAGCTGCCGCTCCGGATGGTCAAGCTCCGGATGGGTCTGCTCGACGGCATCGAGAGCAACGCCGAGCGTCGGGCGCGGGTGGCCGGGATCGCGGCCCAGGTGCGCGCCGCGGGCTGGCTCTGCGTCGGCAAGGGTGTCGAGACGGCGGCCCAGGCGGCCATCCTGCGCGACCTCGGCTGTTACGGGGGGCAGGGCTTCCTCTTCAGCGGAGCCCGCCCCGCCGAGGAGCTCGACATCTTCCAGAACGCCGCGGGCGTCTGGGCCTGGGCCCCCCAGCCCCGACCGGTGCCCGAGGTCTGAATCAGCTCGGGCTCGGCTGGCTCCCGTAGCTCTCCTCGGGTACCAGGGCCGAGCTCATCCTCAGATCGGAGCAGCCGCTCGAGGTGGCGACGATCACACCGTACTTGGAGCCCGAGGGCACCGACTGC
>DNAU01000068.1:0-8050 GCA_003491925.1 Chloroflexota bacterium | reverse complement strand
AGGGTGACGGTGGCCCCGTTGGCCACCACGTCGACCCCGGAGCTCTCGTCGACCGAGAGTGACCACGCCGCACCCGACCAGACCCGGAGCGCACCGTGCCACTGGCTGCCATCCCAGTAGCCGATGATCTGCAGGGTGCCGGCCCCATCGACCGGGGTGGCCTTCGGGGAGACCGCCCCTCTGGGCGGGGGGGTCGAGCCGAAGGGAAGGATCGCCGCGATGAGGCTGAAGGCGGGGGTCCCCTTCTGCACGGGCCCCGCGAGCTGGACAGCGATGTAGGGGTTGGAGTAGCCGACCGCCGGGTCGACGCCGATCCCGCTGCTCGTCGCCGACGGGGCCAGCCCGGATGGGACCTGACCGGAGGGGATCGTCGCGCAGGCCTCGGCGGGGGCGACCACCGCCAGTTGGGACCCCGAGGGCAGGTCGGAAGCGGGCAGGGTGGCCTGGGTGGGCGGCGCGCTCCCGGGCCCGGCGGTGGGGCCCTGACCGAGCAGGGCGTGGGCCCCCAGGAGGAAGGCGGTGACCACGATGGCGATGATCACGAGCGCGGCCAGGCTCATCCCGATCGCGAAGCCCCGGCGGATCGTCCGAGGCCCTTCGTCGCCGTTCCCATGACCCCTGCCTCTGCCCGGTGGACCGGCCTGGCGCCCGTTGGGCTTCCCCTCGGCCGCTCCAGCGGCTGCCGCACCTTCGACGTCCCACGGGCTGGGGGCGACCCGCGGTCCGGAGGTTGGGGCGGCGAGCACCGGAGGTGGAGGTGGCGGTGGGGGTGGGAGCTCGGTTCCCGGCGCTCGCGGGCTGGGGTCGCCTCTCACCGAGATCAGCCGGTCGAGGGGCGCGGCCGGGGCCCCGAAACGGTCGCGGGCGTCGGCCAGGGCGGCGGCCACGTCGTCCGCCACCGATCGCTCCAGGCGGCGGACGGCGCGCGGATGGTCGGCGAAGAACCGCAGGCCGTCGGCGTAGAGGCGGTGGGCCTCGACGACCTCGGCCCGGCTCGGAGGATGCTGGTCGGGCGCCGGTGCCGCCGGGAGGCGCCCGTAGTCGGGCCGCCAGCGTCCGAGCGCAGCATCGAGCTCGCTCAGGCCCCGAAGGAACCGGTGCAGGTATCGGCGCGCCTCGGTCTCCTCAGACCCGGTGGCGGTATCGGAAGGATCCACGTCATCCCCTCGGTGGCATCCGCGGTAAGCGATCATGCCAGTCTTCAGGCCCGTTCGGCACGATCGGGCTGCAGCCTCTCGCCGGGCCGATCCAGGCAGCCCGGTGACGATTTGGTTGAGATGTCCGGCCGGATCGGCACGCTGTATCCCGGCTGTTACGCCGCCGCAACAGAGGGTGACGGGCGGGTCGCTAACGTCAGCTTCGAATGACCCACGTGCCCGGTCTGGAATTCGGCGAGGCGTCGGCCGGTGGGGGAGGGTATCGGCACGCCGCCGCCATCGAGCGCCGCGTCGACGCGGCCATCGGCACCTGCCAGACCCTCCTCGTGGTACGCATCCTCAGCGTGCTGCTCGGGGTCAGCATGCTGCCCCTCCAGCTCCCCACCGTCGTGCTCCGCCTCGACCCCACCCACGCGGTGACCCTCCCCCTGAACGGCATCGATCGGGGCACGGTCCTGCTGATCGTGGCGGCGGTCTCCGCACTCGAGCTCTACCTCGTCTACCGCCTCGCCGACCGGGTGCGGCGGGCGCGGTTCGGCGTGCTCCTCATCGAGTCCTGCGCCATCGTCCTGAGCACCGTCGCCGTGGCCTTCGGCGCCGGGTTCGCGGCCCTCCCACTGGTGACCGCGGTGGGGGCCACCAGCCTCCTCCTGCTCAACCAGGTCCGCTGGGCCTTCGTGCTCTGGCCCAAGCGGCGCAACCTGACCGGGCGGCGCCAGAGTGGCGGGACCTTCGCCGGTTACGCGGCGCCGGGGCTGGAGAACCCCAAGACCCCTCAGCGGGTGGGCTACGTGACCCGGCGGGACGGGCAGGGAGGAGCGGACGCCGCCGCGCTCCGGGGCGAGATCGCCGCGCTGCGCCCCGACCGCGCGGCGGCGCCGCGAACGGTGAGCACCCGGCCCGGGGAGCCGCTCGCCTGGCCGACCGGATCCCGCGGGCCCCATCTGTAGCGTCCCGAGAGTCCCCTGTGGAGTCCAAAAAGCCCCCGCAGGGGCTGGCCGGCCGGCTCGGCGGCGGTCACGTCTCAGGCGCGCGGCGGGCCCCGGAGCGGCGTGCTAGCGTCGCGGTGATGCCTCTCACCGCTCGCAACTCGGCAAGGTTCGACGCGCCGGCGGGGATGACCGCGGTGCCGGTGGTGCTGGCCCCCCTTGCCGGGCGTCTCCACGTCCTGCTGGTGCGCCGCGACGAGCCGCCGGACCCCGGGGCGTGGGCCCTTCCGGGTGGTTTCATGAGCCGCGACGAGCACCCGGAGGAGACCGCCCAGCGCAAGCTCACCGAGAAGACCGGGGTGGGCGCCGTCTACCTGGAGCAGCTCCAGACCTACGGGGACCCCCATCGCGATCCCCGCGGCTGGATCCCCACCGTCGCGTACCTGGCGCTCATCGACGCGGCGGTGCTGCGGGCCGACGAGGGCCAGGCGCGCTGGTGGCCGGTGGACGACCCGCCCAGCCTGGCGCTGGATCACGCCGGGATCATCGCCGACGGCGTGGCCCGGCTCCGGGGGAAGCTCTGGTGGTCGAACATCAGCGTCGGTCTGCTCCCCGAGCGCTTCACCATGCCCCAGGCCCGGCGGGTCTTCGAGGCCATCAGCGGCGTTCGCTACGAGCCCAGCAACTTCCGGCGCGAGCTGGAGCGGAGCGGCCTGGTGCAGGCCACTGGGCAGCTGGCGAAGGGGGGGCCGGGACGCCCTGCCGCGCTCTACGAGTACGTCTCGCGCCAGCCGGCGTGGTCGCTGCGGCGCTCGCGCCCGCCCGCGACCCTGGGCCCGGCTCCGCGACCACCGGGAGGACGAGCATGACGCCACTGGCGGAGGAGCACTGCCGCGCGTGCACTGCGGGCACCCCGCGGGTCGAGGGGGACGAGCTGGAGCGCCTCCGCGCCGGGCTGGGCTCCGACTGGCGCGTCGAGGGATCCACGCTGCTGCGCCGGCGGCTGCGCTTCCCCGACTTCGTCCACGCCTTCGGTCGCGCCACCGATGTGGCCCGGCTGGCGGAGGCCGAGGGACATCACCCTGACCTGAGGGTGGGCTGGGGCTACCTGGAGATCGAATTGACCACCCACGCCATCGGTGGCCTCAGCCGCAACGACTTCGTGCTGGCCGCCAGGATCGACGCCCTGGATGGCTGAGGGGGCGCGGGATGGCTGAGCCCGGCATCACGGCGATCCCCGCGGGCCACGAGCCGCAGGCCTACTTCGCCGCGCGTGGGCTGCGGAGCAGTGCCTGGGCCGTGGGCCCGCGCACGTGGTTCCCGGAGCATCGCCACCAGCGGACCAAGCATCTCTTCGTGACCCGCGGCCGGATCAGCTTCAACGGGGCCTGGGTAGAGACCGGGGACGGAGTCCGCATCGCGGCGGGGACCGACCACGAGGCGGTCGCCGGGGACGCCGGAGTCGAGTGCGTGGAGGCGTTCGAGGAGGATGGATAGACGGGTTCGCCACATCCGCAGCAATCTCGCACTCTGGCGGAGCTGATCGATTCGGTATCCTCTCGCCCCGAGATGTTCCCGCCGATCCTGCACGCCTGATCCGGATGCTGCGCGACCTCGTCCAGCTCCATCTCTTCACCGACCCCCTCTACGACCAGAACTGCTACGTCCTGCGGCGCCGGGACACGGACCGGTGCCTGGTGGTGGACCCCGGGCTCCAGGCCCCGGCGGTGCTCCGGCTGCTGGAGGGAGAGGGGTTCGGCTGCGACCGGATCCTGCTCACCCACGGTCACCCCGACCACCTGGCCGGGGTCCCGGAGGTGAAGCGGGCGCTCGGCTGCCCGGCGGCCATCCATCCCGAGGACCGCTGGCTGCTGGAGCAGGCGGCGACCTTCCCCGCCATCCCCCCGGACCTCCCCGAGGTGGTCTGCGAGGACGATCTCGTCGGCGGCCAGGTGATCGCCTGGCAGGGGCTGGAGGTCGCGGTCCTCCACACTCCCGGCCACACCCCCGGGTCGGTCTGCTTCCTGATCGGCCCCGACCTGCTGGCCGGGGACACGCTCTTCCGGCGGAGCGTGGGCCGCACCGACCTCCCCGGGGGGTCCTGGGAGAGCCTCCTCTTCTCGATCCAGGATCGCCTCTATGCGCTGCCCCCCGAGACCGTCGTCCATCCCGGCCACGGGCCGTCCACGACCATCGGCGAGGAGATGCGGAGCAACCCGTTCGCGCTCCACCCGACCTTCCGCTGAAGCGCGCCGGGCGCGGCGGGCCGGATGCGGGCCATCCCCGTCACGCCGTGGGGAGCCCAGCCCTCCGCTGACGTCGCCCCACTCGCCGGGGGGGGCGCGGGGGTGAGCCGCTCAGGCGGCCCCGAGGCGCTCCAGGAGGTCGTGGACGATGGCGCCGGTCACCCCCCAGACGGTCCTGCCCTCGAGCTCGTAGAAGTGAACCGGGCGGAGCGCGCTCCCGTCCCGTCCCCATTCCTCGACGCGGTGGGTGGCCGCCATCAGACCCTCCAGCGGCAGCCAGAACCACTCGGCGACCTCGTGGCCGTCGCCGCGGATCGTGAAGGGGCGCCGCTGCAGCCCGACGATGGGCGTCAGCCAGAGGTCGGAGCGGTTGGTGAGGCGGGGCGGCAGGGCCCCGATGATCTCGACGTCGTCGGGGTCGAGACCGACCTCCTCACCCGCCTCGCGCAGCGCGGTGGCGACGGCGTCCCGATCCGCCTGCTCGCGCGAGCCGCCGGGGAGCGCGATCTGCCCGGCGTGGAGCCGGAGGTGATCGGCCCTCCGGACGAAGAGGAGCGGAAGCCCCGCCCGCGCCGGGTCGAAGAGCATCAGGACCGCCGCCTCGCGCTTGCCGGGCGGCGGCGGGCTTCCCGGCACCGGGGCGTCGAGCGCGCGGCGCAGCCGGTCGGTGAGACCGCCGGTCATCGACGCGCCATCCGGCGAGGCCTCAGCGATCGGGCACCCGCTCCCGGAGCGCGCTCTCGAGCCGCCAGAGCGCCTCGGCGTGGACGATCGCCTCGCCGAGCAGGCCGGCCAGCTGCCGCTGCCGGAGGTAGCGCATGGCGGCCTCGTCCTCGGCGGCGTCGGCCGCCACCTGCTCGGGCCTCCTCGCGGTCATCCTCGTGGTCTCCTCGTATGCTTCCAGTGGTGTGGCGGCCGGCCACAGGTGCAACGTACGCGGACCCGGGCTGGTTGCGGGTCACGCGCCGTGCGAGGCTTGGTGAAGGTTGGTGAAGCGCCGCCAAGGCGGTGCCACGGGCTGTGACGGAGCGAGACGAGGTGTGGGTCATGAGACGCCGGAAGTGTCATCGGGCACGCGGCTGCCACGACCGGTGACGACCCGCGCACAGCCGGTCTGCCCGCTCTGCGCCGGCGAGCTCCGCTTGTCCCATCGCGAGTACCTCGGAGGCCGGCGCTCGGCGCGGGTGCTGCGCTGCCGGGCCTGCGGTGCGCAGGTCCGGGGCGAGGTCCAGGACGACGACACCCGGCCCCGCCCCGCGCTGCCGGCCCGCAAGCGTCCCCTGCCCGACGGCGGCCACCCCGACAACTTCGTCCTCGATCCCACCACCGCCGAGATGCTCCGTCAGGCCCTCGGGGGTGAGGCGGCCGACCCGGAGCCCTGAGACCCCGCCGGCGCGGAGGACCGAGACGCCGCCGGCGCGGAGACCTGAGGCACCGCCGACTCGGGGGTGTCCGGCGGCTTCCCACTCTGCCCGCTCCTCGAGAATCGGTCAAACCAGTCCAGAACCAGGCGGTTGACGTCGTCGCGGTCGACGTCGACCGAGATCCCATGCCCGCTGCGGGGCAGCATCCGCCGCTCCACGGCGGCGCTGCAGAGCAGCCGCCGCTCGATCTCCGCCGCGTTGGCGGGGTCGATGACCCGGTCGCGCTCGCCGTGGCAGATCAGCACCGGGGCCCGGACCGAGACCAGCTCGTCACGCACGTGGGCGAGCAGGCGTGCGAACTCGTGGATCGAGCGGGTCGAGCGCCGGCCGTAGGACCAGAGCTCCTCGACGCCCGCGAGCCGGTAGAGGTCCACGTCGTCGCCGGGCCGGTCCCAGCGCACCACGTGCTTGCCGACGGGCAGCAGCCGGGGCTTCCAGCCGCTGAGCCAGACCGGGGTGGCGAGGCAGGCCACCGCGACGATCTCCGGGTGGTTGGCGGCGAGGTGGAGCGCGAGGCTGCCCCCGCCGGACTGGCCGGCGACCGCCACCTCGTCGCACTCCGCGCGCAGCTCGGCGAGAGCCTCCTCCGCCGAGGCGGCCCAGTCCTCCCAGACGGTCCGGTCGAGCTCCTCCGGCGTGGTGCCGTGGCCGGCGAGCAGCGGCCCGTGGCAGCGCCATCCGGTGGCTGCCAGCGCCTCCCCGAGGCGGCGCAGCTCGGGCGCGGTTCCGGCGAAACCGTGCAGCAGCAGCACCCCCCTGGGGCCGGCGCCGATCCGCCATGGCCCGACCACCTGCGGATCGAAGGGATCATCGGTGCGGGCGGTCATGGTGCCGAGTGTAGTGGTGATGCTACCGTGCGCCTGCCATGACCTCGTCGCTGGTGAGCGCTCTGAATCGCGTCGTCGACGGGCACGATCTCGACACCGCGACGGCCCGGGCGGTGATGGACGAGATGTTCGAGGGGGTCGCGACCCCGGCCCAGATGGGAGCCTTGCTCGCCGCGCTGCGGATCAAGGGCGAGACCGTCGAGGAGCTGACCGGGATGGTCGAGTCGATGCGGGACCACGCCGTGCCGGTCCCGCTCCGCACACCCGCCGTCGACACCTGCGGGACGGGCGGGGATCGCGCCGGCACCTTCAACATCTCGACGGCGGCGGCGCTGGTGGTGGCGGGAGCCGGCTGCCCGGTCGCCAAGCACGGCAACCGTGCCGCCTCGTCGCGCTGCGGCAGCGCCGATGTGCTGGAGGCCCTGGGGGTGAGCATCGCCCTCCCGCCCCAGGGCGTGCTCCGCTGCATCGAGACGGCGGGAATCGGATTCATGCTCGCCCCCGTCTACCACCCGGCCATGCGTCACGTCGGTCCGGTGCGTCAGGAGCTGGGCATCCGGACCGTCTTCAACGTCATCGGGCCGCTGGCCAACCCCGCCCGGGTGCGCCACCAGCTCATCGGCACCCCGTCCGACGCACTGGCGGCGAAGATGGCGGGGGTGCTCAGCCGCCTCGGGCACCGCCGCGCGGTGGTCTTCTCCGGCGCCGGCGGGACCGACGAGCTGGTGCTCCACGCCCCCTCGCATGCGTATGTGGTGGCCGAGGGTGCGATCGAGGAGATCGACATCGACCCCGCCCAGCTCGGTCTCGACGCGGCGCCGCTCGCCGCCCTGGCGGGCGGGGACGCCGCCGCCAACGCGCAGAGGATGCGCACGGTCCTGGCCGGCGAGCGCGGGCCGATCCGCGACTGCGTCGTGCTCAACGCCGGAGCCGCCCTCTACGCGGCCGAGCGTGCGACGAGCATCGCGGCGGGGATGGAGGCGGCGGCGACGGCGATCGACAGCGGCGCTGCCCAGGCCCGGCTGGAGGCCCTGGTCCGGGTCTCCGGCGAGGCGGCGGCATGACCTCCGGGGGTGACTCCCCGCCGCGCACCGAACCCCGGGGGCGCCTGGTGCTCCATCTCCAAGAGCTGGACGACCGGATCGCCCAGCTGCGGACGGAGATCTCCGAGCTCGAGGCGGCCCTGGCCGGTGACCCGGAGCTCGAGAGCCTCCGCGCGGCCGCCCAGGCCGCCGAGGCGGAGCGCCAGGCGGCCGAGGAGAAGAGTCGCGCGGTGGAGCGGGAGCTGACCGGCGTCCGCCAGCGGGCTCGCACCCTGGACCGGCATCTCTACGACGGCTCGGTGCGCAACCCCCAGGACCTGCTCGGCCTGCAGCACGATCTGGCGTCTCTGCGGCCCCATCTCGACGAGCTGGAGGGCCGACTGCTCGAATGGATGGAGGCGACCGAGAGCGCCGAGGCCGCGGT
>DNAU01000138.1:3978-4129 GCA_003491925.1 Chloroflexota bacterium | reverse complement strand
CCACCTACCGGGCCATCGACGAGGTGACCCAGGTGAACGGAGAACTGGATGAATTCGCGGTCCAGGCGGTCACCGCCGGGATGGACGCGGTCGGCGAGGTGACCGTGCGGCTCCGCTACCAGGGCAGCCTGAGCACCGGGCACGGCGCCGA
>DNAU01000138.1:3686-3916 GCA_003491925.1 Chloroflexota bacterium | reverse complement strand
GGCACGGCGCCGACACCGACATCGTGGTGGCCTCCGCCAAGGCGTACGTCCAGGCGCTAAACCGGGTGGTCGCAGCCCGGGGCACGACGCCCCGCCAGACCCCCGAGCGGATGGGAGCCGAACGGGTGGAGAAGGAGGTGCCCAGGTGAGGCACCGGTTCGGCGCGACGGTCGCCCGGGTGCGGCCGGTCGCCGGGGGCGGCGCGTCATGAGCGCACGCACCCTCTTCGA
>DNAU01000138.1:0-3563 GCA_003491925.1 Chloroflexota bacterium | reverse complement strand
GACCTCCACCTGGTCCACGAGGTGACCTCGCCGCAGGCCTTCGAGGGCCTGCGCACCGAGGGCCGGCAGGTTCGCCGGCCCGGCCAGGTCGTGGCGACCATGGACCACAACGTGCCCACCACCGCCGACGTCCTGGGCGGAGCCGACGAGATCAGCCGGGCCCAGATGGAGACGCTCCGGCGCAACTGCGAGGAGAGCGGCATCACCTGCTTCGGGGTCGGCCATCCCTGGCAGGGGATCGTCCACGTCATCGGACCGGAGCTGGGGCTCACCCTCCCCGGCACCGTCATCGTCTGCGGCGACTCCCACACCGCCACCCACGGCGCCTTCGGCGCCTTCGCGCTGGGGATCGGCACCTCGGAGGTCGAGCACGTCCTGGCCACCCAGTGCCTGCGCCAGTTCCGTCCGCGGACGATGGAGGTGAGGATCGACGGCGCGCTGCCGGCCGGCGTCGCCGCCAAGGATGTCGCCCTCGGCGTGCTCCGCACCATCGGCACCGCCGGCGCCGCCGGCCACGTCGTCGAGTACGACGGCCAGGCGGTCCGCGACTTCTCGATGGAGCAGAGGATGACCCTCTGCAACCTCACCATCGAGGGCGGGGGCCGCGCCGGGATGATCGCCCCCGACGCCACCACCATCGCCTACGTCGAGGGGCGGACCTACGCGCCGAAGGGCGCCGCCTGGGACGCCGCGGTGGCGGCCTGGAGCGAGCTGCGCAGCGACCCCGGCGCATCCTTCGACCGCACCGTGGTCATCGACGCCGCATCCCTGGCGCCGACGGTCACCTGGGGGACGACCCCCGCCCAGTCGGTGCCGATCACCGGCCGCGTCCCCGACCCGGAGAGCTTCGCGGACCCGGCGGCGCGCGAGTCGGGCCGGCGGGCGCTCGCCTACATGGACCTGGTCCCGGGCACGGCGATCGAGGACATCCCGGTGGACGCGGTCTTCATCGGGTCCTGCACCAACGGGCGGATCGAGGACCTCCGGGTCGCCGCCTCGGTGCTCGAGGGCCGAAGGGTCCGCGACGGCCTGCGCGTCCTGGTGGTCCCGGGATCGGCGCAGGTCAAGGCCCAGGCCGAGGCCGAGGGGCTGGACCGGATCTTCCGCGACGCCGGCGCGGAGTGGCGCAACAGCGGCTGTTCGATGTGCCTGGGGATGAACCCCGACATCCTCCGCCCCGGGGAGCGCTGTGCCAGCACCAGCAACCGCAACTTCGAGGGCCGGCAGGGCCGGGGCGGGCGCACCCACCTGGTCTCCCCGGCCATCGCCGCGGCGGCGGCGGTCACCGGCCACTTCGCCGACGTCCGCCGGCTCGGGCGCTTTCAGGAGGAGCAGGGATGAGGCCGTTCCACTGCGAGCACGGGGTGGTCGTCCCGCTCGACCGCTCCGACGTCGACACCGACCAGATCATCCCCAAGCAGTTCCTCAAGCGCATCGAGCGGGCCGGGTACGGGGAGTTCCTCTTCAACGACTGGCGCTACGACGAGACGGGCGCGGAGCGGCCGGACTTTGTGCTCAACCGGCCCGAGTACCGGACCGGCTCGCTGCTGGTGGCGGGGCGCAACTTCGCCTGCGGCTCGTCGCGCGAGCACGCGGTCTGGGCGCTCGCCGACCAGGGCTTCCGGGCGGTGATCGCACCCTCCTTCGCCGACATCTTCCGCAACAACGCGGTGAAGTGCGGCCTGCTCCCGGTCGTGCTCCCGGAGGCGCAGGTCCGCCAGATCCTGGACGTCGCCACCGAGGAGCCGGGTGTGGTCGGGATCGTCGACCTGGAGGAGCAGACGGTCGCGGTCGGCGACCTCAGGTTCCGGTTCGAGATGGATCCCTTCGAGCGCCGCTGCCTGCTGGACGGCCTGGACGACATCGGGCTGAGCCTGATCCACGAGCCCGCGATCAGCGCCTTCGAGGCCCGGCGACCGGCCTGGATGCCCAGCCTCTCCGGGCCGGTGGGGGCCGCCTGATGGGAGCGCACGTCGTCTCACTGCCCGGCGACGGGGTCGGGCCCGAGGTCACCGCGGTGGCGCTGGAGGTACTCACCGCGGTCTGCGCCGAAGCCGGGGTCCAGCTCGAGGTCGAGGAGCGGCCGATCGGCGGACGCGCCATCGACGAGACCGGGACGCCGCTGCCGGAGCCGACCCTCGACGCCTGCCGCCACGCCGACGCCGTCCTGCTCGGCGCCGTCGGCGGGCCGAGGTGGGACCACCTGCGCGGCACGGAGCGCTGCGAGGCCGGGCTGCTCGGGCTGCGCCGGGGGATGGGCGTCTTCGCCAACCTCCGGCCGGTGCGGGTCCACCCCCGGCTGCTCGACCGGACCACCGTCCGCCCCGAGGTGGTGCGCGGAACCGACATGGTCTTGGTTCGGGAGCTGACCGGTGGCGCCTACTTCGGTGAGCCGCGCGAGCGCTTCGGCAGCGGACCGGAGGAGACCGCCCGGGACAGCACCGTCTACACCGCCGCCGAGATCGAGCGGGTGGCGCGCGTCGCCTTCAGCCTCGCCCTCCGCAGGCGGCGGCAGCTCACCTCGGTGGACAAGGCCAACGTGATGATCACGAGCCAGCTCTGGCGCGACACGGTGACCCGGCTGGCCGCCGACTTTCCCGAGGTGACCCTGGAGCACCAGCTCGTGGACTCCTTCGCCATGAGGCTGGTGCAGCGGCCCGCGAGCATCGACGTGGTGGTCACCGAGAACCTCTTCGGCGACATCCTGAGCGACGAGGCGGGCGTGCTCGCGGGATCGCTGGGGATGCTGCCCTCGGCGTCGCTCGGCGATTCGGGGGCCGGCCTCTACGAACCGATCCACGGCAGCGCGCCCGACATCGCCGGCCGGGGCGTCGCCAACCCCTACGGGGCGATCCTCTCCGCCGCCCTCCTGCTCCGCCACTCGCTGGGTCGCGACGACCTGGCCCTGGCCCTCGAGGCGGCGGTGGACGCCTGCATCGACGACGGTGTCCTCTCCCCCGACCTCGGGGGATCGATGGGGACCGCGGTGATCGGCGCCGCGGTGCGGGACCGCGTGGTGCGCCGGCTCGCCGCCGCGAGCACGGTGGGGGGATGAGCCGGATGCCAGCCGATCAGCCGATCCAGGGGGCGGCGACCGCGTCGCCGCAGCGTCCTGAGGAGCGTGGGATGAGTGCGCTGCAGATCTACGACACCACCCTGCGCGACGGCGCGCAGGGGGTGGGGATCAACTTCTCGGTGTCGGACAAGCTCCGCATCGCCGAGCTGCTCGACGAGCTCGGGGTCGCGGTCGTCGAGGGCGGCTGGCCCGGCTCCAATCCCACCGACACCGAGTTCTTCGCCGAGATGCGCGGCCACCGGTTCCACCATGCGGTGCTGGCCGCCTTCGGGGCGACCCGGCGCGCCCACGTCCATCCCCAGGACGACTCGCAGCTCCGTGCCCTGCTCGATTCCGGGGCCCCGATGGTGACCCTGGTGGGCAAGACCTGGAACCGCCAGGTCGCCGACGTGCTGCGCACCACCAACCAGGAGAACCTGCGGATGATCTCCGACTCGGTGCGCTGGCTCACCGAGCAGGGACGTCGGGTGGTGTTCGACGCCGAGCA
>DNAU01000221.1:3377-10007 GCA_003491925.1 Chloroflexota bacterium | reverse complement strand
CGCCCGGCGCCCCTGCCCGGAGAACCTCGATGGTAGTCGTCGCCTTGTCGGACTGCAAGAGCCGGTCATCCGCCTGTGGGCGTTCTGAGGAAACGTCCGTTCTAAGAGTTCTGTGACTTTGTCCTCCCATGAAGGAGGATTCGGTCACCTTAAGCCACACCGAGCAGCAGCGCCTTCTGGTCCTCGACGACTTGGAGGCGGGGATCGTGATCTCAGCGGCGGCAGCCGAGCTCCTTGGCATCTCCGTCCGCCAGGTGCGCCGATTGCGCGCCGCGTACCGGGAGCGGGGAGCGGCGGCCTTGGCCCACGGCAACCGTGGCCGCCGACCGGCCCACGCTCTCGATCCGGCCCTGGCGGCCCGGGTCGTGCAGCTGGCCACCAGCACCGACGCCGGCTTCAACCGTCAGCACCTCACCGAGATGCTCGCCGAGCACCACGGCATCGTCCTCTCTCGCCCCACCGTGCACCGGATCCTCGCCACCGCCGGGTGTCCCCGGCGCGCCGTCGGCGACCGGCAGGGCACCGGCAGCGGCGGGACCGCTACCCCCGGGAGGGCATGCTGCTCCAGGTCGACGGCAGCCGTCACGACTGGCTGGAGTGCCGGGGTCCCTACCTCACCCTGATCGGAGGCATCGACGATGCCACCGGCCTGGTGCCCTGGGCCAGGGGACGGTCTCTCCACGACGTCTTCTGCTTCAAGTACCAGCGCCTCATCGCCAACGACAACACCGTCCGGCTCGGCGCCGTGGTCATGGACATCCCGCCCAACCGCCAGCGGATCAGCTACGCGCGCTGCCGCGTCGACCTCCATCAGCGCTTCAATGGCACCCTCCACGTCTACCACCACGGCATCCATCTGACCGCGGTCTCCCCCCCCCCCGACCGTCTCGCCCGCACCGACGGCTCCCGCCTCTCGCCCGTGCGTTCTCATTACCAGGCGCTGCCCACCCCCCTGCCAGCTTCTACGCCGCCGCCCCCTCTGCTCCGCCCCCTCACCCGTCGAAGCCTCCAGTTGATCACCCCTGGAGACGCACGACCGGCCAGAATCACTGAACCGTCAGCCGGACAGAGTCACTGAACTCCGACAGAGCCGGTCATCCGCCCGCAGGAGGGCCTTAGGCTGGTTGGCTACATTCCTGCCGGGCTGCATGTGGCCGCAGCGAGCGCCCGGCAGGGCTTGCCGACGCCCCCTGGAAGGCGAGCTGGGTGCTGGGAGCTACCCCAGCGGCCGCCACCAGCACGGTGATGAGGATGATCGCCGCGCCGGCCAGCACCGGCCCAGGGAGGAGGACCGGCTCGACGGTTCTCGTCGCCAGGTCGAGAGCAATCGCCACCAGCCCTGAGATCGCCAGGAGCAGCGCGATGGAGCTCCAGGCCTTACAGTCGAATTGCAGTCCGCGACGACTGCCGGCTCGCGCCGGGGTGGAGGATGGATCGGAGGCCGGATTGGACTGAGCAAGCCACCCTAACTAAGCGAGACAATCAAAAGCGCTAAACGACGATATCCCTGGTCCCGCAAGGATTTTTGGCGGAGGGAGAGGGATTCGAACCCCCGAGGGCTTGGCGGCCCTTGCGGTTTTCAAGTGCCCCGTTTGGCGTGTTGCCGCGTGCCGCCGCGTGCCCCGCCGTGTATGAAGCACCACAGGCCTGTGGTGGTTGGATGCCGTTCCGTACCGTCTTGTACCTACACCGTGGGGGTATGGATGGGGGTAGTTGTGTGCGCCGAATACCGCGTCAGAGGATGGTGGAGACTTCGGCCCTGCACAGGGCCGCGGGGCTGATAGTCACGACAGAGGCCGAGGGTCAGCTCGCGAAGCCGGGAGCTGTCCTCGCTGATGATTCTGGACCGCCCGCTCACGCGGCTCAGGCGGATACCGGCAGGGGCGGAATGCTTAGGTTCTGGCATGGCTCCATTCCCTCGAAAGACGGAAGCCTTCACCGAACCCAGGGCCCCTGAAGCTACGCCCTCGAGTACGTATACACATACCCCCGATCGGTCAGCGCCGCGCAGTAGGTCCCCGTCGGACACGAGATCGCGGATAGTTCAATTTGGGTCCCAGCATTGACGTCAGTCACCTCACGGTTGGACCACATACCGCCGGAGAACGTGTACTCGTAGCCGTCCTCGCTCACTGCCACACAGAAGGCAGTCGTCGGACACGAAACAGCGGATAGCCCATTAACATCCAGCAGCTGGCCGATGGACCACGTCTCTCCTGAGAGCGTGTACTCGTAGCCGTCCTCGGTCACGGCCACACAGAAGGCAGCCGTCGGACACGAAACAGCCGCCATTTTATTGGCCTCAAGCAGCGTGCCTTCAGACCACCTCCCATTGGAGTACGTGTACTCGTACCCGGCGTCGTCTGTCGCGACGCAGAAGGTTCTTGTGGGGCACGATAGCGCGACCAGGCTGTCATTCAGGCTGGGGGCGATCTCCTTGCCGCTCGACCAGGTTCCCGCAGAGTACGTGTACACGTTGCCGTGGCTATCCCCGGCTACGCAGAGGGCGCCCGTAGCGCAGGAAATCGCTGTCAGCTCTCCGTGGTCGCTGATGTGCGTGCCGGTCGACCAGGTTCCGTCCGAGTACGCGTACCCGGTCGTCCCGCCGACAGCCGCGCAGAAGCTCGTGGTGGGACACGAGACAACCGCAGCGCCAACCTGTTTGCCAGGCGACCAGCGCCCATCAGTGAACGTGTATGAAGTGTAATCAACCGTTGCGGCACAGAACGTGGCCGTGGGGCAGGAAATAGAGGTGAAGGCCCCATTTCCGCCCGCGCCACCACTCAAGGCAAGGCCCGACGACCACGAGCCCATGGAAGCGGTGGGAGCCGATGGGCTACCGCCGAGTCCCGAGAGCAGGATGACAACGATCACAGCCACCCCTGAAAGCAGGACCCCAAGTCGCCCCCTGCGGTCGGCCCACGCCACCAAGCGCTGACCTCGCGTAGCCAGTCGCGTCGGGGTTGCAGGGTTCGGTTGCGGAGGTCCCGCGGGAGGCGACTGCGGAAGGGGCCGCCCAGCCGGGCCGCCTGAGGATCCGAGTGGCGTCACGGCCCCGGGTACGGGGACAGAAATCGGCCACCTAGTCGCCCTCGGAGGAGCTCGCCTGTCGGCTGCCTTCGTGGCGGAGGATGGATGTGGTGTCCCCACCCGTCCAGCCCGTTGAGCTGGCATCCTCGATGCAGCTCCAGCAGCTTCGATGAGGGGTGTCGCCCAGGCTTCGGCGGGTGGGCGCCGAGACGGATCGCGCTGGAGGCCGGCTGCGATCAGTTCGTGGATGTGTTCGGGTATCGTCCCGGGCAGATCTGCTGGGCTACGGGTGGACTGGTGGCGGGCAAGCAGTCGGAGAGCAAGAAGGGCCAGCTTGTAGACGTCCGACGCGTGGGTCGCAAGAGGCTCGGCGGAGACGGAGCGGATGTCCCAGTCGCCGGTTTCCAGCTGCGGTAGCACTGAGCGGCCGCCGATCGACATGGCGTCGCAATCGACGAAGTAGCATCGGCGGTGTGGGGAGCACGAGAACAGTAGGTTCTTTGGAGACAAGTCGCCGACGGCGATGTCGTGCGCATGGAGGAACACCAAGGCTTCGGCGGCGTCGGCGAGCAACTCGTAGCGATCACAATCGCTGAGCAGGATTCCTCGGCGGGCCAGGAAGTCGTCATCGTTCAGGAGATGCTGGAACTGGGCGAGCCCGCGTGCCGTTCTGCCGGACGGCAGGTGGAGCTCGACGGCGAACTCGGAGGGGACCTCGGGCATCACGAACCCGCAGTGCCGGCGACGCTCGGCGACGAGCAGGATTGGCCAAGCCGCTCTGCCGACCAACCTGGTGCCCTCCGAGAAGCTCAGGGACTCAAGGAAGGTGACCATCTCGCGCAAGGATCCGAAGTCGACCCCAGGGAGGATCGCCCGACGGTACTCCTTGAACACCGCCGGGCCGGGGAGATCCAGCTTCACATTCGGGGCCCGGTACACCGTTCCCTGCGTCCCGCCAGCGAGCCGTGTCAATGGCCCCAGCTGAGTTCGGTCAAGGGTAGCCGATAGGTCGATGCTACTCATCAGTGAGGACGCGCGGGGTCGACAGGGGCGGGCCTGGCGAGGGCCCTCTGCGAGGTTGGCACTGGTCCGTCATCACCCTTCCCCGCCCCACACCGCGACTAGCGTGCGGTCGTCGTCAAAGGTCTCGCGGGAGAAATCCACGACCCTGGCAAACTGAAGCAAGTCGGGTGGGCCCGACTGCAGCTGTTCGACGAGCAACCGCGCCACCGGACCGGTTCCACTTCCCACAGGATCCCAAATGCCGTCGGTACCGATTAGCAGGACACCGTGCTCAAGATTCCAGTCCCTGGCAGCAGGAGTAGTGGGCAGTCGGGGCAAGGCGAGCACCGCGCCACTTGCGAAGTCGTCCGCAACATCGGCCTTCCCTCCAACGACCCGTACCAGCTGCCCCTGCGAAATCACCGCTATCCCGGAATCTCCTACGGAGACCACTGAGACATCGAGCCCTCCATCGTCAGAGCGCCGGACAGAGGCAGCGCTGAGCGTCGCAGCGTAGTCACGCTCCGCTGCCTCGGCATCGGGTTCAGCCCCACCGGAGAGACGCTGGGCGACCTCTACGATCGCCCATGCTGCGCCTTGGACAACCGAGTGCCAATCGACGGCCTCTCCCTCATCAAGCTGGCGCAGAGCCGCGTCGACCGTGTAACGGCATGCGGCGGTAGCCCCGTACTGGGCGTGCTGCGCAGCCGACACACCGTCCGCAACCGCGACAAGCAACGATCCTGTGGCTTCATGGAATGCGATCGCAACTTCATCCTGGCGTGGCACCCCCCCATGCCGGTGTGCATCTCCGCGGATGGACGCCACTCGTACAGTAAGGGACTTCGTGGTCCAACCATCGATGAGCATGTCCGGCCGGTAGGGTTGCTGGCGGAACCTCCTTGCGGATATCACCAGGGGTTCGAACCGCACGGTGGGAATGTCCACCTCGATGCGGCCGGGCCACGCTGCATTCCTGGTCACGACGTCGGCGTCCGCGGCGCGTGGGCTCGGAGGTGTCTCGATCGAGTCACGCTGTCCCGCAGCGGTGCAACGGTCTTGGGCCGGTGCGTCGCGCCCGGCTTCGCCGGGAGCACCGCCGCTTCGCTCCGGAGCGTTGGTCACGCGTACTGGTCCTCAAGTGGCCTCAGTCGAGGACGTCGACCGCCAAGGTGAAGCCCTCGGGCTTCTCCACGGGCAGTTGGGCGCTGCCGGTCGCCAACGCATGGCCGCTGCTGACGACTGACCGCGTCAGAGAGTCGCAGAATCTAACAATTGCCGCCCCTGTGTCAGAGCCCTTGGCCGCGACAAATGCGTAGTCCCTAGTGCTCGCAACCTCGAGGATGGTCTCGGCATGCGCTTCCCCGACGCCGAAGGCCAGGATGTTCGGACGACGCTTGAAGCCTTCGCTCTTGAGAGTGCTGAGGGCCGTCTCCCATGGATCGTCGGCATCCGGCTGTCCGTCGGTGAGGAAGAAGATGGCGGGCCTGACCACCTGGTATTCGTTGGCCTTCAGGCGATCGAAGTCACGGTCGATGCGCGTGCGCAGGTCTTGGAAAGCCAAGCTGTACTTCGTGCTCCCCCCGGCTGCGAGTTGGGGCATAGCCTCGAGGTTCCGCAGGTCCGCCAATTCGAGGTAGCAGCGCAGGCTATCGGAGAAACCTAGCACCGTGAAGCGAACCTTGGCAGCGGCCATCGCCTCTGAGTGGAGCGCGTCCAAGAGCGCTGTCAAGCCGTCATTGAGCTCCTTGACGGCACTGACCATTGAGCCAGACTCGTCCGCGACAAAGTAGATTGGCAGGAGCGTTCCCTTTACATCAGCCATGAGGGGTTCCTGTTACACCTCCAGTGGCGGTGCCACGACAGAAGCTTGACACGCCGATTGCGTAGGATGATCGACGCCCTCTCCTCAGGAGCTACGACTTGCTTCGCGAGACGGACGTATCTCACCACCCACCTTGGACCGGGAGGTCAGTCGGTCGAGGACGGGAACGCGTGGTTCCATCGATTCCAACCCCAAGTCGCGCGGCCGGGTAACCTCTCCTCGATAAGCGGCCACAGGCTCGGCGATAGCGACCGCGGGAGGGCAGTCGGAGACGCCCGTCGGAGGCCGGATGGGCCGGTCTGCATCAAGCCAGTGCCTCCGCACGGACGTTCGTACCCCAGCCCCGTCGCGGCTATGAGAACGATCCACGTGAACAGTGTGCCTCTTCCGAGGCCGACCTGTCCCGAACGTCGACCGCGCCTCCGAGGATTGGCGCACTCAGCCAGTCTGCGCGGTTCGCAGAGCACCTTCCTGGTTTCCACCGGAAGCGCACCGGTACCCACGTCAGTGTTGAGGTGCCATCACAGCCGCCCCCCGGCTCGCCGGGCCGATGGCGCTCTCGGGAGCTCGATATCCAGGGACCGGTGAGCGGTGGATGAACGCGCACTCGTGGGCTTGGTCCAGCACCCATCGCCAGGTCTTCCAGGTGCTATCTGATGAGAAACCCCTTATCTCTCAACGATATTGGCGGAGGGAGAGGGATTCGAACCCCCGAGGGCTTGGCGGCCCTTGTGGTTTTCAAGTGCGCCGTTTGGCGTGTTGTCTGGTGTCGC
>DNAU01000221.1:0-3226 GCA_003491925.1 Chloroflexota bacterium | reverse complement strand
TCGTCGGGGTGGGGTATGGGTGGGGGTACGAACCGATGGCTCCGACCCATCCCTTCTCGGTCCGGTGGATGCCAGGACCCTGAAATGTGAGCACGGGGATGCCACGCCGCGCCATGAGCCATTCGCGCCTTCAGCGTGGTTTGGCGCGGCCTGCGTTCAGCGATACGACCGATCTCCGGGCGGGGGCGTGCCGCGTTTCGCGAGGCGGTCCCGCCGGCCCATGCCGTACTGGGCAAGCCGGCGTCGGAAGGTGGCGTCGCCCATTGTGCCCTTAGCGTAGTTGCAGCTGGGGCAGGAGACGACGAGGTTGCAAACCCCGGTCCTGCCGCCGCGGGAGTAGGGCACAAGGTGGTCAGCGTGGAACTCGAATCGGCAACCCACCACCCGTCGGCCGACGTTTCGGACTCCTCCAGACTCCGTCTCGCGAGCTGGCCTGGTCGACAGGTGTCGCCGGCCTCGCCGATCCGGCAAGGCGAGCGTGGCCCACCCCAACATGTCAATTTCACCCCTGAAGCGCCCTGAACGGACCGTCAGCTCCGCCGGTTCCTGGGGGAGCAGACCGAGACGCTGGACCGAGAGGCAGGGGGACCAGGCGGCGTCAGGTGGCGGTCGGGGTCGAGATGCTGCGAGCACCCTCTGGCTGGAGTTGAGTGCCAGGGGCCGCGACGCTCACGGGGAGGGTGTCAAGCGGAGATCGTGGTCGTACACGAAGATGGTGATGTTGCCGACGTGGATGACGCGCTGTGGCGTGCCATAGGTGGGGGAGGGCGGCCGCGTCACCGAGAAGCGCTGGTCGACGATCACCGCCACCGGGCCCGGCGAGGGTCGGAACCAACCTGTGGCCGCGTTCACCAGCCTGGGGCACAGGCGGGTGCCGCCGTCCCCGCACTCCGTGACCGAGCGGACGTCGACCCGCCCCTTGGTGGCCCAGGTGATCACGTTTGCGTCCCAGTAGTCGGCATAGGCGTGCGAGATGCCGGTGGCCTCGAGCGTCTGCACCAGCGGCGTCTCCTGGACCGGCGCCGGAAGGCGGACAGTGGCTAGGGCCCAGGCGTTGGCGCCGGCCAGCGCCGCCACGCCGACGGCGACGACGACGCGGCCCAACGGCCGGCGACGCCCCAGCAGGGGGAGCAGGGCGGCGAAGGCGAGCACCAGCGGGGTGAGGAAGCGGAGCGCACTGAGATCCAAGGCGTAGCTGGTGGCCAGGAACGCGGCGAGGTCGGTGAGGGCCACCAAGGCCCAGAAGACCAGATGGGCCAATCCGCCGCGGTCGCGGGTGGTCTGCGGTCGCTGGCCCGCGACCGAGCACCCGGCGGTGACCAGGGCGGCCACGACGGCGGTGCAGACGAGAAGGCCGACGCCCACCTCGATGTATGTCATGAACCCCGTCCCCAGGGTGCTGAACATCCCCCCGAGCACTACTCCGGTATCGCCACCCAGGATGTGGAGGGTGTGCGCGACCTCCCGAAGACTGGCGAGGGACACCGGGTTGGGCTGCGTTTGCAACGGCACCGCCCGTGCCACCGCGAGGGTGAGAAGAGCGGAGGCCGCCGCGGCGACCAGGACCGCAGCCGTTCCGATCGCAAGCGTGGCGCTGGGGCGATCCCGGTAGCGCAGCCCCAGCACGAGCCCTGTGCCCAGGAACGGTAGGATGCCCGTGACCACGAAAAGGGGATCGGAAGCGGCATCGACGCCGGTCACCACGCCGACACCCAACGCAGCGGCACCGAGGACTGCCGGTCTCCACCTGGATCTGCCGAAGAGCGCCGTTGCCAGCCATCCCAGGAGGACCAGGTTGGCGAGAGAGGTGACCCGGCCGGTGGGCGACGTCTCGGTCACCAGCAATGCGGGTGTTGCGGCCATGCTCACCAGACCCGCGATGCAGGCCCCCCTCCACCCGGCGAGCCGCCGCACCGTTGCCGCGAGGAGCAGAAGACCCAGCGCGTAGACCGCATAAGTGACGGCCTGACTGCTCAGCGCTTGGTCGGGAAGGCGGAGCGCGAGGGCGCTGAGGAGGAGATCGCTGTATCCGGCATGGTTGCCCAGGTAGACGGTGCCGTGCCCCGGGGAACCCAGCGCCTGGGCGAGCAGCGGCGCGCTGATCGTGTCGCTGCTCGGCACCGCCCGGACGAGGAACGCGGGCAGCCTGTCCACAAGCGTGGCGAGGTAGGCGAGCGCTCCAAGGCTGAGCGAGACCGCCTGCACGGCCAGCGCCACCCGCCGCAGGCGCCCACCCTTCACGGTCAGGGTCGGTTCGGCCGGGGTCACCCTGGCACTCCGCTGGAGGCGGTGCCCGCGCCGGACGTCGCGGGCCCGAGCAGGCGGGCGGCGACGTCCTCCCTCAGCCAAACGACCTCCGAACCCGATTGGTAGGCGGACTCGTATCCCGTCTGGAGCACGGGCCTGATCTCGGGCCGCGCCGCCAGGCTGGTCCCCTCGGTGATGACCACCTCAGGTTCGAGGGCCGCCACCCGCCGGGCCAGGGCGCCGTTGCCGCCCACCAGCACGCTGCCGTTGTAGATGGGCGGGGTTGGCAGCAGCAGGGGGAGGTCGGCGCTGATGTACAGCCACGCATCCGCGGAGCAGACCACCGCCGGGCTTCCCTCCAACCCCTGGCTGCGGATCCAGGTGGCGACCGCGCTGTCCTCGGCCACTCGGTGGGCGGCCGGCCTGGGACGCCACCATCCCATCTTCCGGGATGGTGCCCCGCAAACCTTGCGACCGCCTTACCGGGGCCCCGGCCGGCAGGGTGGCTGCGTTCGGCGGATCGCCGGCCCGGCCGGAAAGACCTCACCGTGGCGCGTCTGGCGCTCCTTCACCTCCGCACCCCGGAACCCCTGCGAGAGGTCCGGCGGATTGCCCGTGCGCTTCGGAAAGAAGAGACGGGCAGGCCGTGGCTGAGCCCAGCGCCGGTTCTTGGGTGAGCAGCCCTTAGTCAACCCCCGTCCTTGGCTCAGCGGTGTAGCGGATCGACCTCGTCAGGTGTGTGCCCCGGGAAGGTGTACGCCGCCGCGCTGGAGGTCCGAGCCGACCAGCGATACCCGCCGCGTCGCACGTCTGCGCCGCCGTACCACGTGAGCGGACGCATGACCCTCGGGGGATGCCCGCGACTTGCCGTTCCGTCTGAGGGTCGATGGCGAGGCAGGATTAGCGTTGTCGATGCTGCCGGGGAGGCGTAGCTTCATAAGCCCGGCGATGGTGCTGCCGCTCCAGCCGGACTAGGTGA
>DNAU01000288.1:2828-3022 GCA_003491925.1 Chloroflexota bacterium | reverse complement strand
GCCTCCTCGAAGGTCCGCACCCGCCGCCCGCCCGGGTAGCCGGAGTAGCGGTCGTAGAGCTTCTTGCGGAGCTTGCCGCCGGTGACCACGATGTCGGCGGCGTTGACCACCACGACATGGTCGCCGGTGTTGAGGTGGGGCGTGAACTGGGGCCGGTGCTTGCCGCGCAGGACGCGGGCGATGTTGACCGACAG
>DNAU01000288.1:280-2707 GCA_003491925.1 Chloroflexota bacterium | reverse complement strand
TAGGTCCTCTGGGTCGTCACTGGTCTCCTCCGGGGGGGGATGGATAGGTCACGGCCCATTGGTGCAGGCCGCGGGCCGGGGCCACCGTGACCCGCTCCGCGCGGCTGGTCGGATGGGCCAGCGCCGCGGCGAGGGCCGCCCGGCTGAGCCTGCCGGTGGCGACCGCCACCAGGGCTCCGACGAAGGATCGCATCATCCCGTAGAGGAAGGCGTCGGCGGTGACCTCGAGGACGAGGACCGGGAAGCTCTCGCCACCGCAGGGGGCGGTCACCCGCCGCACCGAGATGTCATGGACGGTCCGCACCGTGCTCCCACCGGGCTGCGGCGAGCGGCCGAAGGCGCCGAAGTCATGACGACCGCGGAGCAGCTCAGCCGCGCCGCGCATGGCCTCCAGGTCGACCTCGCGCGAGACCTCCCAGGCGAACCGGCGGGCCAGAGGGGCGCGGCGGGGCACCACGAGGTAGCGGTAGGTCCGGGCCACGGCGTGGCGGCGGGCGTGGAACCCCTCGGCGACCTCCGCGACGGCACTCACCGTGACGTCCGGGGGGAGCACCGACCCCAGGGCCCGGCGCAGCCGCTCCGGCTCCCACGGCCGGTCGAGGTGCAGGCCGACCACCTGACCGTGGGCATGGGCGCCGGCGTCGGTGCGCCCGGCGGCGGTCAGCTCCACCTCCCCGGCGCCGAGCCGATCGAGAGCGGCCCGGAGCTCGCCCTCGACGGTGCGCAGCCGCGGCTGGCGCTGCCATCCGTGGAAGTCACCGCCGTCGTACTCCAGGGTCAGCCGGAAGGTGGCCATCGGTCAGGCCTCCGCCCCCACCATCTCGATGATCGCCATCGGGGCGGCGTCGCCGGTCCGGGGGGCGAGCTTGATGACCCGCGTGTACCCACCCTGACGGGGGGTGGCGCCCTCGAAGTAGCGCTCCCGGTAGACGGTGAAGAGCCGGTTGCTGACGTCGCGGTCGGTCACCCAGATGGCGATCTTGCGGCGTGCGGTCAGGTCGTTGCCGCGGGAGTCGGTCACCACCCGCTCCACCCAGCGCCTCAGCTCCTTGGCCTTGGCCTCAGTGGTCGTGATCCGGCCGTGCCGGAGCAGCTCGGTGACCTGGTTGCGGGTCATCGCCTGACGGTGAGCGGCGGAGCGGCCGAACTTGCGGCCGGCCTTGCGGTGACGCATCTCTCAACCCCGCGCGATCACCGAGCCGACGGCTGGAACAGGGTCTCCAGCTCCTCGGGGGTGACGAAGTTGCGCTCGACCAGCTTCTCCTTGATCTCGTCCAGCGACTTCTGGCCGAAGTTGCGCAGGGTGAGCAGCTCCTCCTGGCGCATCGCCACCAGCTGACCGACGCGGGTCACATCGTTGGCCTTGAGGCAGTTGAGGGCCCGAACCGAGAGCTCCAGCTCCTCGATCGGAACGTCGGCGAGCCGGCTGGGCAGGTCGTTGCCACGCTGCTGGCGCACCGCGGGGGCGGCCAGGTTGTCGCCGAAGCGGACAAAGAGGTCGAGGTGCTGGGTGAAGAGCGCCGCCGCCTGGCTGACCGCCTCCACGGGCTGGATCGTTCCGTCGGTCCAGACCTCGACCAGCAGCTTGTCCCACTCGGTCTCCTGGCCCACACGGGTCTTCTCGACCGTGAAGTTGGCCTTCCGGACCGGGGTGAAGATGGCGTCCATGGGGATGACCCCGATGGGCTGACCCTCCTTCTTGTTCCGCTCAGCGGTGACGTAGCCCTTGCCCTGCTCCACCATCAGGTCCATCCGGAGCTGGGCCTTGGGCCCGTCCAGCGTGCAGATGTGGAGGTCCGGGTTCTTGATCTCGACGTCACTCGGGCACTCGATGTCCGCGGCCGTGACGGTCCGCGAGCCGCGCACATCCAGGCTGCAGCGGACCGGGGTCGCGCTGTGGGAGACGACGCAGAGCTCCTTGATGTTGAG
This sequence comes from Chloroflexota bacterium, assembly GCA_003491925.1. Taxonomy (GTDB): domain Bacteria; phylum Chloroflexota; class Dormibacteria; order Aeolococcales; family Aeolococcaceae; genus Changshengia. The sequence continues at coordinate 778 of DNAU01000288.1, read as the reverse complement.
GAGGATCTCGGTGACGTCCTCCTTGACGTGGGGGATGGCACTGAACTCGTGGCTCACACCGTCGATGGCCACCGAGGTGACCGCGGCCCCCGGGAGCGACGAGATCAGCACCCGCCGCAGCGAGTTGCCGAGGGTGGTCCCGAAGCCCGGCTCGAGCGGTTCCACCTCGAACTTCCCGTAGTTGGTGGTGCTCTCGAGCTCGTGGACGACGGGAACAGCAAGCGTGTCGATCATGGGGTCTCCAGGGAAGCGGCGATGACGCTCAGGCCGGTCAGATCAAGGAGCGGCGGCCCCACGGGCCGGCGACCTCGCAGCATGCAGGGAGGGAGCGCACTGGCGTGCGTGACCGTACCGAGCGTGACGGAGTGAGGAGCGAGAGCCCGCAGGCTTTCGCTCTGAGCGGAGGAGCGCTCGGTACCGTCGTACTGAGCAGCGGAGCTGACGCCGAGCTGGCCGGACCTGAGCGTCATCGGCTGTAGTACTCGACGATGAGCTGCT
>DNAU01000288.1:0-191 GCA_003491925.1 Chloroflexota bacterium | reverse complement strand
ACGGTGCCCCGCAGCTGGTCGGCGTCCAGAGACAGCCACTCGGGCACACTCCGGTTGGGGAGCAGCGAGAGGGCATTCTGGATCGGCTCCAGGGCGCGGCTCCGCTCCCGAACACCGATCACGTCTCCGGGCCGGAGCTGCGCCGACGGGATGCTCTGGGCCCGGCCGTTGACGGTGAAGTGGCGGTGGTT
>DNAU01000020.1 GCA_003491925.1 Chloroflexota bacterium | reverse complement strand
GCGAGGGCGACCCGCCCGTAGCGTGTCGACTGCCCGGAGCGGAGGCTCATCACCCCACCCCACATCGCGCTGATCAGCCCGCAGGCGAGCAGGGTGTGCTCGAAGGCGAGGCTTGCGAGCAGAGGGAGTGCCCCCGGGATCGAGAAGGCGCTGACCAGGACGGCGGGAGCCAGGACGAGAAGCCAGACCGCAATCTCGGGGGGACGCAGGTCGACGAGGGCGCCGGCCGCCCAGCCTCCGAGCGGGACCAGGGCGGTGATGGCGATCACCCCCACCACCAGGAGCCCCCCGACCACCCCCGGCTGGGAATCCGGCGAGACGGCCGGGAGGAGGACGCCGGCCGCGACCAGCGCGGCCGCCCCGGTGCCGGCGATCCGGCCGGCCGCGAGGGTGGCCCGGCTCGGCGCGGCCGTGACCCAGCGGAGGGTGAGCGCAGCGGCGCCGAGCAGGGCCGCCACCCCGAAGAGAAGGGGGGTCCCGGCGGAGAGGAGGAGCACCGCAGCACCCCCGACCGTCCCGATCCCGACCAGCTCTCGACCGTCGAGCTCCTCGGCCAGGAGCAGGCAGAGCCAGAGGGCGGCACCCGCCGCGGAGAGGAGGCCGGCCGCCTCGCGGGGGAGGGCCACGGCTCCGCCCCCGAGCTGGTCCGGGCGCGGTCCCCCCTGGGCGGTGAGAAGGCTGAGCGCGATGAGGAGCACCGGAGCGGTCAGGGCGGTGGCGCGACGCAGGCGGCGAGGACCGAGGCCAGCGACCGCCCCCACGATGACCCAGGCTGCCGCCAACCAGGCTGCGCTCATGGCGTGGGCACCCGAGCGTCGCCACGGCGACGCGCCGCCAGCCAGGCCTCCATCGCCACCGCCACCGGGGCGATCGCGATCACTCCCGCGGCTGCCGGGAGCGGGTCGCTGCCTCCGCGCAGCAGCCACCCGACACCGACGGCCACGGCGGTGACCGCCACGCCGACGGCGAGGTCGGTGAGGTTGCGGGCGAGGAAGAGGCGGAGCACCCCGCAGAGGAAGATGAAGGCGACCGGGAAGAGCGCTCCCTGAACAGCCGCGATGGAGCCGACGGGCACGTTGAAGCTGACCCACGACCCCGCCACCAGGGCGACGGCGCAGCCCGCGACGCGGACGCTGCGGGGCCCGAAGAGTCCCTCGTGAGCTCCTACCGGGCGGAGCGGATCGAGCCCGTCACCGGGACCGCCCCTCGCACCCACCGCCCCGACCAGGGGGCCCGCCACCGCCGCCGCGGCACCCGCCCCGAGGAGGACGACCACCGCCCCGCCGCCGCCGTAGAGGGCCGCCGCCGGAGCCAGCCCCAGGGCAACCGCGATCGAGGCGGCAAGCACGGCCCGGCGCCGGTCGACGAGCACAGCGACGGCGCCGGCCACGAAGGCGATGAGGTCGAGAAGGGGCTGGTTCACAGGTAGCGGAAGATGACCAGGGCGGCGATGGCGACGACGACGGTGAAGACGAGGCCCGGCTGGGCGACCAGCCAGGCGTCTATCCGGCCGACGCCGCGTCCGAGGCGCCGGGCGGCGGGCCCGAGGCTGCGTCGAGGCCCCACCAGGGCAACCCAGGCGGCGCGCGGACGCGGGCCTTGGGCGCCGTGGGCGGGGTGCGGGACCTGACGTCCCATGACCAGGCCGGCGCAGGCGACGCCAACCAGGACGACGATGAGCGCAACGCTCAGGTAGCCCCCCGGCCACGCCCCCCCGGGGCCGTGAAGGGTCGCGCTGTCGATGGCCACCGGGGCGGCGCTGCCGACCAGCGGACCGAGGAGCAGCGGAGCCGCGACGCCGGGCAGCAGCGCCGCGATCGCGCCCACCACCAGCGCGAGGACGGCATCGGGGCGCGGCACGACGTCGGATTTCGCCCGGCGGGCTGGTCTCGGGGAGTCGCGGGAGGGCGCGCCCACCGCCTCGGCGCGGACCGGCACCGCGGCCGACCCGAGGGCCTGACGGGCCGCGACCAGACCACCTCCGGCGGCGATCGCCGCCGCCGCCCCCAGAGCCATCAGGAGTGGCGCGTAGGGGCGACCCAGGGCCGCCACCGCTCCCAGCTCGAGGACGGCAGCCGTGGTACCGAAGCCGAGCGGCAACCCTCCGGCGGCGGCGAGCGCGGTGGCGGCCAGCGCCCGACCGCGGCGGCTGGGCCGAGTGGGCAGGCTCCAGGCCGGCGCCGCCAGCAGGGCGAGCTCCAGGGCCACCAGTCCGGCGGCGAATCCTCCGCCACCGCCGGGAACGCCGGCGACAGCCACGAGGGTGCCGGCCGAGGCCGTGAGCAGCCCGCGGCCGGCGCGTCGCGACTCGTGCCGCCAGCGCCAGGAGGCAACCGCGCCCCAGAGCGCGGCGGCGGCTCCGGCCACGGCGAGGGTGACGGTGAAACCGGGGGCGACGGTGCCACCGGTGGCAGCGTCCAGCCGCAGGAGGATGGCGGCGGCGCAGGGCACGGCACCGATCGCCAGCCAGCTTCGGGTCGACCGACCGCCGGCGGCTCCCGGCCACCACCCCGCGGTGAGCAGGCGCCCCGCTCCGGCGAGGCCCCAGGGGAGCGCCACCGAGAGGCCGACGGCGCTCTGGGGAACCGCATAGGGGTCGCTGGTCCCCGTGGTCACGATGAGCTGCACGGCGGCGATCAGCAGTCCGAGGGCGAAGAGGTGCTGGATCGTGAAGGCGGTGACGGCGCCCCTGCTGACCCGCCCGCCACCGGCGGAGGCCATCAGCAGGCCCCCGATGCTCGCTATCTCGGCACCGCCGAAGAGGATCACCGCGTTACCGGCGAGTCCGGCCAGGGCGGCGCCGGCGACGGTGACCAGCAGGGCCGTCTCCTCACCCGGCCGGCGATCGGCGGCGCCGAGGGCGAAGAGCGCCGCCACCAGCGCGGCCACCACCACGGCGAGCCCGGCCGGATCGGCGCGGAGCGCCAGCGGTACCCCGGGCACCGCGTTGCCGAACGAGGCCATCACCGGCCCGCTGGCGGCGAGCGGCGCCAGGCTCAGGGCAGCCCACCCGGCCAGGAGGATCGCGCCCGCCGCGACCAGCCGCCGGGGCAGCTGCCAGGCCGACGGAAGGACGAAGTCGACCAGCGCCCCGACCAGCAGGAAACCCAGGATGAGCGCGGGCCGGTTCCCCACGCTCAGCACCTGCGTGGTCCCCCGTCAGCGTCCCGGAGCACGGGCATCAGGGCCCCACTCAGTGTGGGACGGCGGACCTGGGATGGGCGGGGGGCAGGGCGTGGGCGCCCACCTCGGCCGCGCAATAGGGACAGACCGGCCAGCCCAGCCGGAGCCGCCGCTCGCAGACCGCGCACCGCCGGGCGAACTGAGTGCGGCAGTACGGGCAGATGACGAACTCCTCCTCGATGTCGCGCCCGCAGGTCGGGCACGGACGGGTCTCCGGACCATTGGCCGGCGGCTCCTCCAGGATCTGCTGCTCCAGCGCCTGCGAGCGCTCCTCGTCCAGGGTCCTCGGAGGGCGGACAACCAGGTAGATCAGCGCTCCCAGGAAGGGCGGTAT
>DNAU01000098.1 GCA_003491925.1 Chloroflexota bacterium | reverse complement strand
CACCCAGCGACACCAGACAACACGTCAATCGGCGCTCTTGAAAACCGCAAGGGCCGCCAAGCCCTCGGGGGTTCGAATCCCTCTCCCTCCGCCAAATGGTCTTGGCATATATGAGGTTTCGGTGCCTCGGCAGCCGGCTTCGATGGCGCGGCGTCGCCCCAGAATGGGCCGCCGGAGGGATGAAGCGCTTCAGACGCTCAGTGGGCGCCGCTACGTGGGGAGGCGTCGCACCGGGGCGGGCGTTACGCCTCCGCGTCGATGAGGGCACGCAGGCTGGCCATCGCGGCGTCGCTGGTGTCGTCCGGAAGAGAGCACCCCGGGGCGACCACGAACCGCGGCCCTAGATGCTCCACCAGAGCGGCGATGCGCTCCACCGTCGCCGGGTCGGCGGGACCGGATCTATTCTCGGCGATGCCGCCCATCACGATCTTGCCGGCCAGCACCGCCGCGCCCGCCTCGAGGGTGATCGAGCTCTCCACCTCGCTCCAGCCCACCACCTGGACCGGGTAGGGCGCGTAGCGGTCGAGGCCGCCGTCGACCGCGCCGTGAAGGTGGAGGAGACGGAACTCCGCCCCCGCCGCACCGCGGAGACCCGCCAGGTCATAGGGGACACCGAGCTCGGCGTACTCACTGGGGCTCAGCACGTCCTGTCCCCAGCAGGAGTAGTACACGCCGTCGGCCCCGGCGTCCACGCAGGCGGCGGCGAGGTCGTGGACGACCTCGGCGAGGGCCCAGAGGACGGCGTGAGCGGCCGGTCGCTCCCCATCCGCCATCTCGCGCAGCCCGGACGGGCCGCACCACAGGCCGACCAGCGCGAGGGGCGAGAAGAGGGTGACCAGCAGCACATCGTCGCTGCCCAGCTCCCCTCTCGCCAGCTCGACCGCGCGCACATACTCGGCGGCGCGACCCACGCTCATGACCGGCCCGAATCGCCGCAACTGGGCGACCTGCGAGAAGGACGAGAGCGCACCGTCCGCGAAGAGGAGCGGGATGTCGGGCATGAGCTTGGCCGCCGCTAGGCGGTGGTCGCGGTAGAAGCTCACGGTTCGGTGCGCCAGCGCTCGGGGCTCGTCGATCCGGAAGTGCTTCCAGAGCAGGATGGGCGGCTGGTCCAGGGGCTCCGACCGGATCAGCGAGCGGAGAGGGCTGGTTCCGTCAGAAGGGGTCGCCATTCGTCTCCTGCATCAGGCTCCGCCGGTGCCCGTCCTGCCGCCGAGGCGGCGCGTGAAGCACGGGCCGGTTCGGCCGCTGTCCACAGCATGCATCATGCAGCGACAAGAAGCCCTATCCACACCCCACGGGACGGTAGGCGCGGGTACGCGCCCACTCATGCCCTGGCAACCACCCCTATCGGTCCTCCCATGGGGGTCGGGGAGTACGAGGCGGCACGCGATCACCTACGAGCTTGTCGTGATTCGTATTCACCGCGGACCCGCCGCGACAGCCCCAATCACACCAAATGCGGCACCTAAAAACCGCGGGGGCTCCCTGACCTCGGGAGGGCGCATCGCTCTGCCTCCGCGCCTCTCCCTCCACCCAGGGCGTTGGCATGCCGCGGAGCCCGACCGAACCGGGCTCCGCGCTGTGCCCTCTCGACAGAGGGAGCCTTACGCGGCAACCACCGCATCGACCGACGAGCCGGCACCCGCTCGGAATTCTGGGGTTTCGCCGGCGCCGAGCGCGGCGAGCGCAGATGGATTGAACCCCTTGAAGGTGAGCCACAGCCCCAGGAACGCCTCCCAGATGAACTCCGGGACTGTCGCGATGCCCTGCCACGCGGAGCCTGCCGCGAAGAGGCCGAACAGGACAGCGATCCCCGACGCGGCGAGCAGTGGGCCTCCAATGAGCCCCAGCAGTGCCACACGGCGCGGCACCAGGCCGGACCGGTACATCAGGTAGCCCAGCATGAGCCCGTTCCCCAGGCCAGCGATGAAGCCGGGACCGAGCAGGAATGTCCAGCTGTGGATGGCGACGAGCGACTTGCCGACCGTGACCAGCGAGCCCGCATCCGTGCCTGCAGTCCCCTGGCGCAGCGTCACGACCGTGAGGAGACTGACGATGCCGATCAAGATGAAGGTGCATTCAACGACGCGAGCGGTGACGTAGCCGAGGGCGAGAGTTTCATTCTGTCGCTTGAGGATCGGGAAGAGCGCGACGGCGGTGCCGATGTTGGTGATGATCAGAAGCAGCTCCATGAACGCCCCGAGCAGGACGCGGGTGTCGGCGCCGCCACTGGTGATGTAGTGCGCATCGGTGAGCACAGGTCCGTAGGCGAAGACGCCCACAATCGCGGTGATGAAGGTGAGGATGAAGAACACCCCGGCAACAAGCGCAGTTCTTCTTGTCGAGCTCACCTGCACTCCTCGTGGTGACCTGCTGGTGGACGGTATGGCTCCTGGATTCATCTGAGGCTCCCTATGTTTCATGAGGTCATCGACACGATGACCAGCGACTGCTGCTCCAACGAACGCGACATCACGCGACTGCCATCAGCCACCTCCTCCTTCACTGCCAGGTCGCTCTCCTTGCGAGGGTTCGCCCCGTCCATCAGCCTGGCTAAGCGATGGCGTGGAGGTCAGGTCGATGACTTCGTAACCGCGCAACGCTTCCAGAAATGGCTGGACGCTGCCGCTCACGAGACAGCGCAGTCGCCGGCCGTCGACCTCCACCTCGCTGACCCCTGAGGCCCGCCCCACCTGTCGGGTCGGTGGAGGGCCGACGAAGGTGATCTCGACTTGTCGGGTGGGAAGCTCCTCGTTCATACTGGCCAGCGTGAGGGAGCATCCGGGGACGCGACATCGTCAGGATTGCTGATTCGATGCGTAATCGACCCGGCTACGGGTATGCCGGCCTGACAGCTCAGATCCAGGATGGCCCGGCCTAGGCATCAGTCGGGCAACCTGCCCGCGGAGGTGACGAGCTTCGTCGGCCGGCGGCGGGAGCTTGGCGAGATCCGAAAGAAGCTCGCCACTGCCCGCCTGGTCAGCCTCGTGGGGCCAGGCGGTGTCGGGAAGACCCGACTTGCACTTCGGATGGCAGGCGATCTCGAACGAGGGTTCGCGGACGGCGCCTGGGTGGTCGAGCTGGCCGAGGTCCGTGAGGGAGCCCTCGTGAGCAACGCCGTCGTGGCAGCACTCGACCTCCGAGACCAGGCTGCGACGAAGCCCCTGCAGATGCTTGTCTCCCACCTGCGCCACAAGCAGCTGCTGATCCTCCTCGACAACTGTGAGCACCTCCTGGGCGAGGCTGCCCAGATCGTGGACGACATCCTTCGCGCGGCACCCGGGGTGCGGGTGATCACCACCAGCCGGGAGCCGCTCCAGGTCCCGGGCGAGCACGTGCTCCCTGTCCCGCCGCTCGACCTACCACCGGGAGATGGAGCAGAGCCACTCGCGCAACTCCGACAGAACGAAGCCATTGCCCTCTTCTGTGAGCGGGCGGCGGCAGCATCAGGCGCGTTCGAGCTGACCGGATCGAACCAGGCGGCCGTCATCGAGCTGGTCCGCCGGCTCGACGGTCTGCCCCTGGCCATTGAGCTGGCTGCGGTCAGAACCCGCGTCCTGACCGTTGACCAGATTCTCGACCGCCTGGGTGACCGATTCGCGCTCCTCACAGCAGGGAGCCGCGCTGCGCTTCCTCGTCATCAGACGCTTCGAACGACCATCGACTGGAGTTACGACCTGCTGACGCCGGGCGAGCAGGCGCTCCTGAGGCGGTTGGGCGTCTTCGCCGGCAGGTTCACGCTCGAGGATGTCGAAGCAGTCTGTGCGCCGGACGACGAGCCTGAATCCCAGGTCCTGGACGCGATGTCATCGCTGGTCGACAAGTCGCTGGCGATCAAGGAGGAGGTCAACGGCCTCGGCTGCTTTCGACTTCACGAGACGATGCGCGAGTACACCAACCTCAAGCTGCAGGAGGCGAACGAGGGCGACCTGCTCCAGGAGCGCTACGTCGGGCACTACCGGACCAGGTGCCGGCAATCAGCAGACCAGGCTTGGTCCCGGACGCTGGAATGGCTCGCCTGGACCGAGCTGGAGATCGACAACATCCGGTCGATCCTGCAGAGGTGCATCGTACGAGCAGATGCGCAGCTCGGGCTCGAGATCGCCGGCTCGATGTCCTACTACTGGATCATGCGCGCGACCACGGAGAGTGTACGCTGGCTCGACGAGCTGTTCGCGTCTAGCCCAGGTTCGACGCACACCCAGGCGCGGGCATGCCGGCTTCGCGGATGGTTGAGTCTGCTGCAGGTCGACCCGATCACCGCCAGGTCGTGGCTTGCTCGGGCCGTGGCGGCCGCCCGAGAGACAGGACCGCTCTCGCTGCTGTCGGAATCACTGACGACGGCTGCGAACGCGGAGACCGTAGCGGGCGAGACTGTGGCCGCCAGAAGATTCCTGGACGAGGCTGAGGTGTTGAGCCAGCAGCTCAACGATTATCCAGCGACGGTGGGCGTGATCCAGGCTCGAGTCGTCGAAGCGATGTTCCAGGGGGACCGCGATGCGGCCCGGAAAGCGTCCTTGGAGGGTATGCGGCTGAGTCGAGAGGTGGGTGACCTCTACATGCTTGGGCAGATGCTGCTCAACGTGGGCCTCGTCGCGATGATGGGCGATGAGTTGGAGGTGTCGAAGCTGCAATTCCTCGAGGCGTTGCGGGTCGCTCAGCAGGTCGATGATCGAACCGCCCAGTTCTTCCTGCTAACCGCCCTGGGCTGGCACGCAGCGAACTCGAGCCAGGCGCGCCTGGCGGCACGGCTCCTCGGGGCGGCCGAGACCGTGGGAGCCGGAGCGGGCTCCAGTACCGCTGGGCCTTTTGTTCCCATGGTCGCCGCAGCCAAGGGGTTGGCGAGTGAGGTGCTGGGGACGGCGAAGTTCGACACGGCATTTGAGGCGGGCAAGCGCTTGAGCCGCGACGAGGCAGTGCGCCTCGCGCTGGGCGCACCCGAACCCGCCGGGGTCCCTGCTCCCGGTGGCGCGGGCGCCGGGCCCCTGGCAAAGCGCGAGCTGGAGATTGCGCGGTTGATCGCCGAGGGAATGACCAACAAGCAGATCGCTGCCCGGCTGTTCATTTCCGACCGCACCGTCGCCACGCACGTCGGCCACATCCTCAACAAGCTCGGGTTCAACTCTCGCGCCGAGGTGGCCGG
>DNAU01000334.1:237-4503 GCA_003491925.1 Chloroflexota bacterium | reverse complement strand
CGATGGCCGCGACCACATCGTCTTCGAGATCCACCGTGGTCCGCATCTGTCGCAGGGTACATCATGATGCTCAATTTCACGCATCAAGATGCGCAGGTCGCGCCGACCGCCCCCTCCCCCATCAGGCCCCTGGTCGGGTGACCTCGAAGACCAGCTGCTCGTTATAGACGTCGTCGACCCGGACCCCCGTCTGGACGAAGCCGACCTTGCGGACGACCGCCAGCGACGGCAGGTTGGAGGGTGGGACCGAGGCGACCACCGTCCGTTCCCCCTGCTCCCACGCCCACGCGACCAGGGCCGCCGCGGCCTCGGTGGCGAAACCCTGCCCGCGGTGCGCCGGGAAGACCGTGTAACCGATCTCGGCGCGCCCGAGCGCCCGGGGAGGCCCGTGGAAGCCGCAGTGCCCGACGGCGGCTCGATCCGAGATCCGGACCATCAGCCGCGCGCACCATTCGAGCTGCTCGGGGTAAGCCCGGAGCTTCTCCCGCTGCAGCCGGATGTACTCGTCATCGGAGCCGTCCGGCGCGGGGAAGTCGGACGGCAGGTTCACTCCCTGCAGCTCAGACGCCTCCCATCTGTCCCCTCTGGCCAGCGCTTCGAGCCACGCGTCGTCCATCAGGACCAGTGACAGCCGCTCGCTCCTGATCGCGTCCGTGGCGGCAATTCCGGCGCGGCCGGGAACTTCCACCAGTTCAGCATGGCACCGCCACCACAACACCGATGCGTCGACGGCGTGACGGCAGGTTTCCTCCTGATCGCACCCGGCCATACACCGCGCTGAGCCGTACCCCCCGCGACCCGTCCTGAGCGCAAGATCCCGTGCCACCATCGGCGCATGCCGGCCCACCGCTCTCCGCAGTCCACCAAGGGCGCCGTCCCTGATCCGGAGCTGGCGGCGGCAACGAGCCCCACCACCGCACCCGAGGACCTGGAGCGCCTCGCTGCCCATGCCGACGCCGCCGTGCGCAGCCGGGTCGCCGCCAACTCCGCCTCCCCTCCCCCACTCCTGACGCAGCTCAGCACCGACCCCAGCGCCAGGGTGCGCGCCCAGGTCGCCGCCAACCCCACCACTCCTTCCGACGTTATCGGTCTGCTCCAGAAGGATCGATCGCAGCAGGTGCAGCGCCGCCTGGCCGCCAGGCCCAGAGCTGTGAAGGCCTCCGCGGCCCCGCGCGGCGCGACGCCCGACGAGCCCGAGGCCGTCGCACTTTCCGCCCCGGCCGCGCCCGACCCAGGACCCTCGCTGACCGCGACCCCCACCGAGGTCGTCGCGGTGACGCCCACCTCCACCACCGAGCTCACCCCCGTCGCGCCTGCCTCCACCACCGCGGCCCGCGCGGCCGCCACCAACAAGCAGCGGGCGATCCGCCACCGCGCGACCCGTGCCGCCACCGGGCCCCCCGAGGCGCTCGAACGCCTGGCGCGTGACCTCGCGCGCGAGGTGCGCGCCGCGGTCGCGTCGAATGCGGCTGCGCCGGAAGCCCTCCTGGCCCGGCTCGCCAGAGATTGGGACTCCCGGGTTCGGGAGCAGGTGGCGCTCAATCCAAGCACACCCCCGGAGCTCCTGGAGCGCCTCGGCCGCGACTGGCGGAGCCGGGTGCGGTGCGCTGTCGCGGCCAACGACGCCCCGCCTCACCTCCTGGCCCGTCTGGCGCGAGATTGGTCCCCCGCCGTCCGCGAGCGGGTGGCCGCGAGCACGGCGACGCCCGCCGGCCTGCTCACGAGGCTGGCGCGGGATCGCAGCTCACGGGTGCTGCTCGCCCTGGTCGGAAACCCGGAGACGCCGGACGCCGCTCTCGCCGAGACCGGCCGCCGCCTTGGTGGTCGCGGCGTCCACGTGATGTCCGCCCTCGGACTCGGGGTCACCGGGACGCTGGCGGTCAGACGGGCCCTCGCCCGGCGACGGCCGCCAGCGGCGCAGCGCTGACCTCGGCGGACGGCTCCCGTCGCGCCGGCATCCGCCGCCAGGCACGACCCGCGAAGGTCAGGTGCACGTCGCTGATGCGGCGCTCCAGGAAGCCGGCCTCGCAGTACGCGAAGTAGAAGCGCCACATGCGCAGGAACTGCTCGTCGAAGCCGAGCGCGAGGGCGCGATCGCGGTGGACGTCCAGCGCCTCCCGCCAGTGGCGGAGGGTGATCGGGTAGTTGGCGCCGATGTCGTCGAGCTCCACGAGCCGCAGCCCGCTGGCCCGGTTGGCGGCGTCGACCAGCGAGCGCACCGAGGGCAGGAAGCCGCCCGGGAAGATGTACCGCCTGATGAAGTCCTCACGCCATCGGGCCGCGGACCAGGACCTGTCCTCGATGACGATCGCCTGCAAGACCGCGAGCCCGTCGGGGGCGAGCAGGCGCTCGCAACAGCGGAAGAACTCGTCGTACAGCCGCCAGTCGACGGCCTCGATCATCTCCACCGACGCCAGCTTGGAGTAGGTGCCGGTGAGGTCGCGGTAGTTCTGGTCGAGCACGGTCACGCGGTCGGAGAGGCCGGCGGCGGCGACGCGAGCCCGCGAGTAGTCGCACTGCTCGCGTGAGATGGTGGTCGTGGTGATCCGACAGCCGTACCGCTCGGCGGCGTGGAGGGCGAGCCCGCCCCAGCCGGTGCCGATCTCCAGCAGATGATCCTCGGCGGTCAGCCGCAGCCGGTCGCACACCCGGTCGAACTTGCGGCGCGAGGCGGCCTCCAGGTCGTCGTCCCCGGGCTCGAAGATGGCGCACGAGTAGGCCATGGTGGGGTCGAGGAAGAGCTCGAAGAAGCTGTTGCCGAGGTCATAGTGGGCGCGGATGTTGCGCCGGTCCGCGGTGCGCGTGGGACGCCGTGCGCGGAGCCGCGCGGCGACCTGGCGAGCCCCGTCGAGGGGGGCGGTCAGCCGGTTGATCCGGTCGATGTTGCGGGCCAGCAGGCGGAGCAACCCGGTGAGGTCCGGAGTGTCCCAGTACCCGCGCATGTAGGCGGCGCCCAGCCCGTTGCCGCCCCCGGTGGCCACCATTCCCCACGTCCGCCGGTCATGGATGGTCATGTGGACGGCCTCCCCACCGTGGCCGAGCACGTGGGTGCTACCGCCGTCGCGGATCGCCAGCGTGCCGCCGCGCAGCCGGGAACCGAACGCCAGGATCGCGCCCCGGGCGAGGCGGTCCCATTCACGGGAGGTCGAGGAGTGCTCCTGGTCCATAGGCCGGTGCAAAGGTTACCCATCGCCCCGCCGGCGCGGCGTCGGCCCCGTCCTCTCCCGGCGTCGGGGGTCTGGCGCTGCCGGCGGCCTCCCTTCAGGCAGAATCAAACCCATGGCCATCGCCTCCCCCATCCTCGAGGTCACCGACGCAAGCTTCGACGCCGCTGTCGTGGCGGCCTCCCGCCAGCGCCCGGTGGTGGTCGACTTTTGGGCGGCCTGGTGCGCTCCGTGCCGGACCCTCGGGCCGATCCTCGAGGAGGCGGTGAGCCGCCATGGTGGGGTGACCCTCGCCAAGCTGGACGTCGACGCCAACCCGGCCATCACCGCCCGCTTCGGGATCCAGGGGATCCCGGCGGTGAAGGGCTTTCGGGATGGTGACCTGGTCGTCGAGTTCGTCGGGCTCCAGCCGCGCACCCAGGTCGATCGCTTCCTGGCCTTGCTGGCGCCGGTGGCGGGTCCGCCACCGCTGCCCGCCGACGAGGCCGGGCTGCGCGCCGCCATCCTCGCCGACCCGGAGGACCCGGCCCCGCGCCGGGCGCTCGGCCGCCTGCTCCTCCAGGCCGGGCGGCTCGACGAGGCCGACGAGATGCTCGCCCCCGCCCGCGACGACCCGGTGTGCGACGGCCTGCGGGCCCGCATCGAGATCTGCCGCAATGGTGACCCCGAGCTCGCCACCCTGGTCCACGACGGCGAGGGCACGGCGGGGCTGAGCCGGCTCATCGCCACCATCCGGAGCGCCGACGGGCCGCTGCGATCGCAGCTCCGCCGCGTGGTGGTCGGCGCCATCGAGGCCCAGCGCACGAGCGACCCCGGGGTGGAGGCGCTGCGCGGCGAGCTGGCCTCGGCTCTCTTCTGAGCGATCGGCGAGCGGCCGCAGCGCACGACGCCCGGCGCGCAGCTCCGCAAGGTTGTCGAGCTCGACCTCAAAGCGGCTGCCTTCCCGGTCGCGCCTGCCCGGCCGTCTGTGCGACATTGGTGCTCGCAATCACCGGGGTATCCAGCGGGAGAGGAGAGCCATGCCACACGTCGCGGACGCGCTGACAGCGGAGACGATCCGGATCGCCGGGCACGGGGGCGACGAGATCGAGGCCTACCTCGC
>DNAU01000334.1:0-135 GCA_003491925.1 Chloroflexota bacterium | reverse complement strand
CTGGAGCAAGGAGGTGACCCGGAGGTTCGCCGCCTCCGGTTACCTCGCGATCTGTCCCAATCTCCACTTCCGCGCCGGCCAGGGGGCCAGCCCCGAGGACTCGGCGGCGGCCACCCGCGCGGCCGGCGGCGTGCC
>DNAU01000045.1 GCA_003491925.1 Chloroflexota bacterium | reverse complement strand
CAGCAGAGCCAGGACGCGACCTGACCGATAGGCGCAGCGGTGGCGTATTTCGTTCCCCCTCGATCGCGCTCAGTTCTCGCTGGCGAGTTTGGCGGCTGTTCGGACGAGGCTGACTGGCGTGATCCGCTCGACATCCCTCTTCGACGCGATGAGGACGATCTCGTGGGTCTCCGCCTCGACGCGGTCGACCATCGTGATCGGGACGACGATGTCGTGCTTGGAGGATCGACCCTTGTCCAGCACCATCAAGCCTGTCGCTGAGTCGTACTCGCGCACCTTCCCGAGATAGACCATGTCGGCGGTGCAAACCCTGAAGCCGACGTCGATCATGTTGCGGAAGTCGTCCAGGCGAGCCTGGTGCACGACGACTGAAGCGTCCCCGTATCCACTCTGCTGCCAGGTGGTGGCCGTCGTGGCCGGACCCTCCCCCTCAACGGACGTCGTGCGCGATGGCGGCGTGGAGTAGTCGCGCTGGACCTCCTTCTCATCGGCACTGAGGAAGAGCTCGTTTGGGTCGATGTACTTGACCGTGGTCATGGGGACGAAGTACTGCCTCTCATACAGGGTACCTGCAGCGATCGTGAACCAGCCGGTCTCGTAGTCGACGTCGCTGACCTCGCCAATCTCCTTACTCATGCTGTCGAAGACATTCTGATCCAACGCCAGCATGTCTCGCACGTCGACGGTGATCACTCCTTCAACGTTCATGGCATCTCTACTCCTTCTATCGGGGTCGCACCGCGGTGTCCTCTCCGCGATGTCGGGTCGGTGGGTGACATGACACTGGTTTACCTAGACGTGCCGGGCGTGGAGGCTGGCCCGAATCGGACGCGTGACGGACATGAGCCGGAAGGAACCCACGACCGCGGTCAGCCCGTACGCGACGAGCCAGAAGCCGAGCAGCAGGGCGAGCGCAAGCGTCGAGATGCCCGGGAAGAAGATGATGACCCATCCGCCGAGGACCCCCAGGAGGCCGCCGGCGATGAGCCAGCCGCGGTGAGGGAGGCCTCTGAGCTCCACGCCCGCGAAGAGCTCCATCATCCCGGAGAAGATCCAGAAGAACCCGACCGTCACTGTGAGCACGAGGATGCTCAGCACGGGATGGGCGCAAAGGAACACACCGATCGCCACCGAGACCATGGACAGCAGCGCGTAGAGCGCTCGCAGCCAGCCGTTCTCTGCAGGCACGGAGAATGCGGCCACGAAGCGATAGACGCCGCCGATGATCAGCCATACGCCGAAGGTGACGGCGATCACGAAGAGTGCTTGACCGGTGAAGAAGAACATGCAGAGGCCGGCGGCGATGGCGACGAGTCCGAATGCCAGGACCCATCCCCACGCACCGCCGAGTCTCCTCAGGGTGTCCGTGATGTCGCTTGGCACGTGAGACATGGATTCACTCCTCCTTGGTGATGCCCGCTGCCGCATCCGGTTGGCGGCGCGTCGGGCGCTTTTGGCTGGTGTCTTTCCGGCCGGACGTGGTCCGTCCGCCTCGAACGTCGAGACTGAGGTGCGGCAACGGTTGCTTGGAGATGCGGTCGGCCTCATCTGCACCCAGACCGAGCATGCGGAGGATCGCCGCCGCGGCCGCGTCGGTTGTTGCACCCGCGTCGCGCTCCGCCTCCTGGCTGAGGAGCTCGCCGAGGCAGAGCACGGAGCCGACGACGATGGCGAGCGCCACCTCCGGATCGCGAACGGCGAAACGCCGCGTTCGAATCCCGGCCTCGATCTCACGCCGCGCGCGTGGCACGAGCCCGCTCGTCGCGCGGAGGAGCGCCGGCCCGGCGCCCAGGGCCACCTGCATCAGGAGTGGCTCGCTCCGGAAGAGCCGGCCGGTGAGCCGAAAGCTCTGCGCGAAGAGCTCCGCGGGGTCCTCGAACCCCGCGCCGAGCTGATCGAGCAGCCCGCCAAGCGTCTCCAGTGCTTCATCGATCGCCGCGGCGAACAGCGCGTCGCGGCTCTCGAAGTGGTTGTAGAAGGAGCCCAGGCCGACATCCGCGGACTGGGTGATCTCGAGGATCGGCGCGTGCAGCTGACCCTCGACGATGAACCGCTGCGCTGCCCGAATCAGGGCTAAGCGGGTGCGCGCCTTGGCGCGCTCGCGTCGGTTGGGCGGCGCTTGCTTGCGGGGACGCTCGCCGCCGGCTCCACGCCGTGGGGGGGAACTTGCCTGCGCCACCGGGTACCTCCGTGGGGGCTAGCCCACTTGATTGATGATTTCATCAGCTATGATACTATCGTCAGCCATGAAGCGCAAGCGGTCCACGGGGGGGGCGATGCCCGGCACCAGGGGAAGAGGTCCCATGCGAACCTGCACAGGGAGAGGGGAGCGAGACGGGGGAGCACATCCCGGTCACGCGAGGATCCCCGGGGTCATGGCGCAGGGGCACGCCTGGGCTCGCCTTCCGGAATCCCGCTCACGAGGGCACCGAGATCTTCGCCCGCGGGTTTGGGTTCGAACGATCGCGGCGGACGGACAGAGCGCTCCACGTGCGCGGCTCCGATGGCGGCTCCCCGTGCATCGCCATCTGAAGCGGGCCGCGAGCCGAATCCGTGGGCCCGGCGTTCAGGACCGCCGCTCGGGAACCCCACTCCCAGCGCCGGGGGAGACCGCGCGCGATGGCGACCGCGTCCTTCCACCCGTGATGCGGCCGCGGGTGTTCCTCGAAGCGCAAGCGGGCAACCCGAGATAACTCGGCGACGGCGACGTGAATCGAAGTGACCGTTACGAGCGACGAAGGCGCGCTCGCTCTCAGAAGCAACCAACGACAGTGAGGTATGTGGTATGAGCGTATGGATTCTCTCCGCGCTGCTGGCGATCGGATTCGTGTCCCTCGGCCTCGCCAAGGTGCTGGCGGTGCCTTCCATGCGACAGCGGGCGGCCCGACTCGGCTTCACGGCCGCGGCATATCGCCGTATCGGTGCGCTTGAGCTCGCGGGAGCTGCCGGCCTCCTCGTGGGGCTCGTCGTGCCACTCATCGGTGTGCTCGCGGCTGCCGGATTGTTGCTGCTGCTGGCGGGTGCACTGTTTGCCCACGCCCGCCATCGCGATACGCTCCACGAGGCGGCTCCTGCGATGCTCTTCAGCCTGGTTGACGCCGCCTACCTCGGCCTCGCTCTTGCCGGGTTGCGGTGACCGCCTCCGGTGTGGAAAGCGCCGAAACCCCGACGGAATCTCAGCATCGCGTCCTCCTGGGCGCACCTCTCCCTCCGCCACTTTCTCGCAATCGGTGAGGCTCCGGCACCGGGCTGTGTAGCCAGGAATGCAGCCAGCCAGCCTAGGTTGCACGGCTTTCGAGAT
>DNAU01000231.1 GCA_003491925.1 Chloroflexota bacterium | reverse complement strand
GGCCAGATCGTGCCCCGGACGCTGCTCGACGGACACCGCTTTGGCGGGGTCAACGTCCATGCCTCGCTGCTGCCCCGCTGGCGCGGGGCGGCCCCGATAGCCCGGGCGATCCTCGCCGGCGACCCGGTCACCGGGGTCTGCGTCATGAAGATGGAGGTGGGGCTGGACACCGGGCCGGTGTACGCGCGCCGTGAGGTCGCGATCGACGCGGAGGCGACGGCGGCGGGTCTGACCCAGACCCTCGCGATCGCGGGTGCCGAGGAGCTGGTGGCGGTGCTGGCTGCCCTGGAGCGGGGAGCCGCGGCCGCGACCCCGCAGCCGGAGGAGGGGGTGACCCATGCGGCCCGGCTCACCCGGGAGGACGGGGTGCTCGACTGGGAGGCCCGCTCGGCGGAGGAGGTGGATCGGATGGTCCGCGCCCTCGACCCGTGGCCGGGGGTGACCGCCGACCTGGCCGGGGCCACGGTGCGCATCCTCAGCGGGCGGCCGATCGGCGGGCGGCAGCGCGACGTGCCAGGAGCCGAAGGCTCCAGCTCGAGCGCCACGATCGTGCCCTCGGGCTCGGTCGTCCGCATCGAGGGTGAATCCGCCCTGGTCGCCGCCGCCACCGGCCTGTACCGGATCGACACCGTCCAGTCCCCCGGCCGCCGCGCCATGAGCGCCGCCGCCTTCCTGCGGGGCCGGAGATGAGGTTTGCCTCAGCCGGTCGCGGGCGCAGCCGGGGGGAGCTGAAACTCCAGCCGCGACCAGGGGTTGATGACCACGATGACGTCGGGGTGGACGTTCTCGAGGAGGGCCTGACCCTGCACCTGGAGCACCGAGAGGGTCTGCCAGTCGGGGTTGCGGGCCAGGGCCGCGCGCATGATCTCGGGCTGGGTGAACACCGGCAGCATCACCCGCTCGGCCCCCTGGGCGTCGTGGATGGTGAAGTGGAGCAGGTCGGACTCGCTGCCCTGCTGGGAGGTCGCCATGTGCCCGGCCGGCTGGCCGAGGCAGAAGATCTCGGCCCTGCTCAGCTCGGCGCGGATCGCCTCGACGGCGTCGGGGCTGTCCCCCTTCAGCGCGATCGCGACTTCCAGCGGCTCCATGCACGTCTCCTCGGTCCCGGATCGGGATCGGCTCCCGGTCGACGCGTCAGCATATAGCCTCAGAGATGTCCCCGAACCCCCGACCGGGCGATCCGGTCCTCGCCCGCAACCGCCAGGCCAGCCATGAGTACCACCTCCTGGAGACCCTCGAGGCCGGCATCCAGCTGACCGGCACCGAGGTCAAGGCGCTGCGGGCCGGCCGCGGCCACCTGCGCGAGGGGTACGTCCGGGTCGAGAACGGCGAGGCCTGGCTGGTTCAGGTGAACATCGGCCAGTACGAGATGGGCAACCGCCAGAACCACGAGGCCGAGCGCCGCCGCCGCCTCCTGCTCCACCGTCGAGAGATCCAGTACCTGGACTCCAAGGTCCGGCAGGGCGGCCTGGCCCTGGTGCCGCTCCGCCTCTATGTGAAGCACAACCGGATCAAGTGCGAGATCGCCGTCGCCCGGGGCAAGAAGCTCTGGGACAAGCGCCAGGCGATCGCCGAGCGGGACGCCCGCCGGGACGTCGAGCGGGCCACCGCCCACGCTCTGCGAGGCTGACAACCGTGGGGCGCCGGCGGGGCACGTCGTCGCGCCTCAGCTGGCGGCGCGGCCCTCCGCGTCGCCGGTCGCGTCCTCGAGCTGATCCCCCGTGGCGGCCGGGAGCGGCCGGTTGGCCCGGGTCTCCGGGACGGCGCGGCCGGCGAGGGCGTCGAGGGCGGTGCGGAGCTCCCGGAGCCCCGTGCCCGCCTTGGCGGAGACCCGCAGGGCCCGGCAGCCGGCGGTCTCCTCCAGGGCCGCGACGGTATCCTCCAGGGCCTCCGCGTCGAGACGGTCGATCTTGTTGGCGACGAGCAGGGTCGGCTGGTCGCACTCCATCTCGGCCAGGGTGTCCAGCACGGTCTGGAGCTGGGCCCGGCACTCGGGATGGCTGACGTCGACGATGAGCACCAGCAGGTGGGCCTGCCGGACCTCCTCCAGGGTGGCGGCGAAGGCCTCGACCAGCTCGGTCGGCAGCGCCTGGATGAATCCGACCGTGTCGGTGAGGATGACCCGCCGCCCAGAGCTGAGGTTGAGCAGCCGCGAGGTGGGGTCGAGGGTGGCGAAGAGGAGGTCGTCGGCGAGCACCTCGGAGTTGGTCAGCCGGTTGAGCAGGGTCGACTTGCCGGCGTTGGTGTAGCCGACCAGGGCGCAGGAGGCGAGCGGGACGTCGCTGCGCGCCTGCCGGCGGGTGCGCCGCTGGCGCTCCAGCAGCTCCAGCCGGCGCCGCAGCTTGGCGATCCGCTGCCGGATCAGCCGGCGGTCGACCTCGATCTGGGTCTCACCCGGCCCACCGCGGAGCCCCACGCCACCGCGCTGCCGCTCCAGGTGGGTCCAGCCCCCGGCGAGGCGGGGGAGGAGATGCTCCAATTGAGCCATCTCCACCTGGATCTTCCCCTCCGCGGTGACCGCTCGCCGGGCAAAGATCGCCAGGATCACCTCGGTCCGATCCAGGACCGGCACCGCCCAGGCCTCCTCGAGGTTCCGCTGCTGGCGCGGGCTCAGCTGGTTGTTCACCAGCACCGCCGGCCGGCCCAGCTCGCCAAGCCGTGCCTTGAGGGCGTCGACGGCGCCGCTCCGGAAGAAGGTCGCCGGGTGGGGCTCGTGGACCGGGATCGAGCTGCGCTCGACCACGCTGGTGCCGAGGGTGCGGGCCAGCTCCTCTAGCTCGTCGAGCTGGATCTCGGTTCGATCCCGGCCGTTGCGCCCGGTGAAGGACCCGATGACGACGACGTCGTGCAGCTTCTGGCCGATGCCGGGATCGGCGCCGGAGCGCGTGAGGGCGGTGGGCATCCGCTCCAAGGGTACCCCAGACCCGGGACCGGCCAGGAGATGGCCGCACCCCGGCACGAGGCATGATTGGTGCAGGCAGCCTCGACCAGCGAAACCGCGAGGCGGCCGTGGGAGACACGATGACCCCTGAGGCGACAGCGACACGTGACACCAGGGCGACGCCGGCGCGGGCGACGAGGTACCGGCCCCGGCTCGCCCTGATCGCGCACGACGGCAAGAAGGCGGACATGATCGCGTTCGCCACCTTCAACCGTGGCACCCTCCAGCGCTGCCGGCTGGTGGCCACCGCCACCACCGGGCGGCTCCTCCGCGAGAAGGTGGGGCTGAACGTCGAGGCTCTGCAGTCGGGTCCGATCGGCGGTGACGTCCAGATCGCCAACCGCGTCGTGGACGGGAAGATCGACGCGGTGATCTTCATCGTCGACCCGCTCGACAAGCACCCCCATGATCCCGACATCCAGACCCTGCTCCGGATCTGCAATGTTCACGACGTCCCGCTCGCGACCAACATCGCGACCGCCGACATGCTGATCAGCTCACGGCTGCTCTGGGTGACTCCGCAGGTCGCGCCAGGCACGGAGGTGGCGACCTCCAGCTGAGACGCCGGTCCGGCTGAGATGGAGGTGGCCTCAGCCACCCCCTCGGCCACCCCTCAGGTCCGCCAGGACCGCCGGCCAGGCCTCAGGTCTCGGAGACCGCCTCCGGGTCGGGGGCGCCCAGCACCGCGTCGAGGAGGCCGGGGAAGCGGCTCTCCATGCCCGCGCGATCCAGGCTGATCATCCGCCGGGTGCCCTCCTCCCGCTTGACCACGATCCCGGCGTGGTGGAGGACATGGAGGTGGTGGGTCAGCGTCGACTTGCTGATCGGCAGGCCGAGCCAGCCACACGGATACTCGACCCCCGAGGCGAGCCGGCGGACGATGGCCATCCGCATCGGGTCGGCGAGGGCTTCGAGGACCCCGACGACTCCCGGATGAAGGTCGGGGTGGGGATGGAGGTCGGGTCCGCCGTTCGCGGGGTGCGGCGGGCTGTGGTCGGGCGGGGCCGCTTCGGAGGCGGTCGTTAGTTTGACAGTCATCGAACTTCCATGGTACGATCCGCATCAAACTTTACCACGACAGAGGGCCCAACGAGCGAGATGAGCGGACAGAAGGCGAGCGGAAACGTGACCAAGGATCTCCGGCGCATCGGGGCGCGGCTCCCCGCGCCTCCCGGGCTGGTGCTGCTGCTGGTCTGCCTCGGCCAGTTCATGGTCATCCTCGACGTCTCGGTGGTCAATGTGGCCCTCCCGTCGATCCGCAACGACCTCGGCTTCTCGGCGAGCGGCCTGCAGTGGGTGGTCAACGCCTACGCTCTGACCTTCGCCGGATTCCTCCTCCTCGGCGGGCGCGCCGCCGATCTCTTCGGCCGCCGGCGCCTGCTCCTGGCCGGGCTCGCGCTCTTCTCCCTTGCCAGCCTCCTCGACGGTATCGCGGACTCGCAGACCATGCTGGTCGCCGCCCGCGCCCTCCAGGGGCTCGGCGGCGCGGTGCTCACCCCGGCCACCCTGACCATCCTCATCGCCACCTATCCCGAGGGGCGTGCCCGGGCCCGGGCTCTCGGCATCTGGAGTGGCGTGGCCGCCGCGGGTGGCGCCTCCGGGGCGCTGCTGGGTGGCGTCATCACCCAGTTCCTCACCTGGCGCTGGGTCTTCTTCATCAACCTGCCGATCGGCATCGCGGTGCTGATCGCCGCCAGCCTCTTCGTCGCCGAGGGCGCGGGGAACCCCGAGGGGCGCCGGCACATCGACCTCGCGGGAGCGTTCACCGTCACCGCGGGCCTGGTGGCCGTCACCTGGGGCATCGTGCGCAGCCAGGCGGCGGGCTGGGGGTCGCCCGAGGTCCTGGGGGCGTTCGCGGCCGGGACCGTGCTGCTCGCAGTCTTCGTCTTGGTGGAGGCACGGCTGGCCCGGGCACCGCTCGTCCCGCTGCGGATCTTCTCCTCCCGCTCGATCGCCGGTGCCAACCTGGTCGCCTTCGGGGTGGGCGCGGCCCTCTTCTCGGTCTGGTACTTCCAGTCCCTCTACCTGCAGGGCGTCCGCGGCATGAGCCCGCTGGCCGCCGGCCTCACCTTCATGCCCCAGACCCTCGCCATCGCGGTGGGCTCCCAGGTCAGCTCGCGGCTCATCCCCCGGTTCGGCGCGCGGCCCTTCCTGGTCGCCGGGCCGGTGCTGATCGCGGCCGGGCTGCTCTGGCTGGCCCAGGTCTCGGTGGGCCCGGCCATCTGGTCGTCGGTGATCATCCCTGGTGCCCTGCTGACCCTCGGCGCCGGCCTGGCCTTCCCCGCCGTCACCATCGCGGCCACCGCCGGGGTGGCGCGCTCCGAGGCCGGTCTGGCCAGCGGCGTGGTCAACACTAGCCGTCAGGTGGGCGGCTCCCTGGGTCTGGCAGGCCTGGCCACGCTCGCCGCCGATCACGCCGCCGCTCTGACCCAGGTCGGCCACTCGGTTCCAATGGCGCTGACGGGAGGCTTCGGGCTTGGCTTCGCGGGTGGCGCGGCCATCGCGCTGGCGGCCGGGGTCTCCGGGCTGCTGGTGCCGGGTCGCACCCGCCGGCCCGATTCGGGGCGGCGTACGAGGTCCCCAGAGGTGGAGGAGGCTGCCGCCTGAGGCTGGCGGCGGCTTCCGAGTGTCTTTCGGAGCGATCGCGTCAAAATTGGAGGCGGCGGGGATCGAACCCGCGTTCGGAACCAGGTTCCGCACGACCTCTACGAGCGTAGTCCCGGTATTGATCTCATCCCCGCCGCGCCCTGGGACCAGGCTCGGTGGGGACCAGTCACGGTCTAGGTCCCGGTTGGCGCCGTGACGCCGTCAACCGGCAAGACCGCTTGTATTAGCGTCGGGTTCCGCTCCCGCAGTCGAGGAGAGGATCGACGTCAGGCCGTAGCCTGAGCTTTTTAGCTGTCTCTACCGCTTAAGCGGCGAGGGCAAGCTGTGGTGCGCTGTTGTTCGCACTTATATCTTTCCCGGTTTTACGAGCCCGGGGCTCGGCTCGCCATCGCACGACCCATGATCCCGTCGAAACCAATACGCCCCCATGTGAAGCTGCCAGCCCTCCGTGCGGGGCTGCTCCTCTCATGATGACAGCCTCGGCGGGATGGGCATCGCGGTTGGGGCGACGCAGCGGGGTGGACCGGCCGTTGCTGCCGGCCCCCACTCGCCGTGCCGGCGTGATCTCAGCTCGCCTCGACGCTGACTCCCAACTTCTGCACCAGGGCGGTGAGCACCTTGTCCTGCTCCTCCAGGTGGGCCTGGATCTGCAGCGCCTCGTGGAGCACCGCCTCAGCGTCCGCGTAGGTGTCCTGGGCCCGCTTGTCGGCGGCCGCCGACTGGATGTTGGTGCCGACGATGATGATGGAGAGCAGGACGAGCTGGAGGAAGGTCTGGGCGATCCAGGCCACCGGTCCCTCCCCGCCCTTCGCCAGCGCCGCGGGCAGGCCCAGCACGGCGAGGATGCAGAACAGCCAGGCGCAGGTCATGCTCCCCACCCCCAGGGTGATCTTCACCGCCAGCCAGCTGTTGACCCGCGCGTAGAGGTTCCCCTGGGGCAGCTGCTCGCGGGTCTTGGTCGGATGCACCCGGTGCTCGAGGATCGCGAGGGTGCGGGAGTGGGGCTTGTGCTCGAAGGTCATGGTCTGGTGGCTCCTGCTGTCCGGGGCGTGCCCGAGGGGTGCTGCCTTGGTGCCCGCGCCCGTTGGCGGCATCCTAGGGGATGGTGCCCGTCTCCGCCCGCCCGGCGTGCGCCGCGCTTCCTCAATCGGCCGGCGCGGGCGGGGCGGTGAGGGCCGCCAGGCGCTCACGGGTGATCCGGATCGCGTCCGGGTTGGTGTCCACGAGGAGATGGCGCCGGCCCAGCCGCTCTGCCGCGACCGCCGTGGTGCCCGAGCCGCCGAAGAAGTCGGCCACCAGGTCGCCGGGGTTGCTCGAGGCCCGGATGATCCGCTCCAGCAGCCGGAGCGGCTTCTGGGTCGGGTATCCCGTCCGCTCGCGGCCGCTCGTGGGCACGATGGTCATCCACCAGACGTCGGTGGGCAGCTTGCCCCGGGCCGCCTTCTCGGGACCGACCAATCCCGGGGCCAGGTAGGGGATGCGGTCCACCGCCTCGCGGTTGAAGACCCAGGTCGCCGACCGCGCGTACCAGAGGATGTTGTCGTGCTTGCGGGCCCAGCGGTCGCGGGCGCGGCCGCCGTAGTCATAGGCCCAGATGATCTCGTTGAGGAAGCGCTCGTGACCGAAGACGCCGTCCAGGAGCAGCCGGACGTGGTGCACGGCGTGGTGGTCGAGGTGGACGTAGAGGGAGCCGTGCGCCGCGAGCACGCGGTGGATCTCGACGAGACGGGGAGCCAGGAAGCCGAGATAGGCGTCGAGGTCCATGCCGTCCTGGTACTGGAGGGAGGAGACGGTCTCCCACCGGTAGGTGCGGCCTCCGAAGCCGGCCCTGGTCCGGTCGCCGGAGCCGGTGCGGATCGAGTCCAGGCGGCGGCGCTGACCGGTGCCGAAGGGGGGGTCGATGTAGACGAGGTCGACGCAGCCGTCCGGCAGCGTGCGGAGGACCTCGAGGTTGTCGCCGAGGACGACGCCCTCCCACGGTCCGCCGGGCTCGGCAGCCGCGGGGGTCTCCTCGCCGATCACGCACGCAGTATCGCCGGACCGCGGTCCACCCGCACTTGGTTGACGCATCAACCATCTGGGTATACGGTTGGCATAGCACCCGGACGCCCACACCCCGGAGATCCCATGCCCGCAGTCACCGTTCCCGACCTCCTCGTCCTGCCCCGCATCCCGCGTCCCGACCGCGGCCGCGAGGCTGCCCGCCCCGTCGTCTCGGTGACCTCCGCGCCCCACGGGCTGGAGGGCGAGGGCTTCCCGGTCCGCCGGGCCTTCGCCGGGGTCGACCTGGCGGCCCTCGACCCCTTCGTCCACATGGATCAGATGGGAGAGGTCGAATACGCCCCGGGCGAGCCGAAGGGCACCCCCTGGCATCCCCACCGCGGCTTCGAGACGGTCACCTACATGATCGACGGGACCTTCCAGCACCAGGACTCGACCGGCGGTGGAGGCCTGATCACCAATGGCGCCACCCAATGGATGACCGCGGGGGCGGGGATCCTGCACATCGAGAAGCCACCCGAGGAGCTGATCGCGAGCGGGGGGCTGTTCCACGGGATCCAGCTCTGGGTCAATCTTCCCGCCGCCCAGAAGTGGGTCCCACCTCGGTACCAGGACATCGGGGCGCAGCGGGTCACCCTGCTCGCCTCTGCCGATGGCGCCTCCCTGGTCCGGGTGATCGCCGGCGACGTCGCCGGGCACAGCGGTCCCGGGGTCACCCACACGGCCATGGCGATGGTCCACGCGACGGTGACCGCGGGTGCGGTCCTCGAGCTGCCGTGGCCGGCCGGATTCAACGCCCTGGTCTACGTCCTCGCCGGGACCGGCTCGGTGGGGGAGAGGCGCGCGGCGGTCGGGATGGGGCAGCTGGCCGTGCTCGGGAGCGGAGACTACGTCACCCTCGCCGCCGCCGAGCGCCAGGAGAGCCGCGCCCCGGCCCTCGACGTGCTGATCCTCGGCGGCCAGCCCATCCGCGAGCCCGTGGCCGCCTACGGACCGTTCGTCATGAACCGGCGCGACGAGCTGGTCCAGGCCTTCGAGGACTACCGGGCCGGCAAGCTGGGCAGCATCCCCGCCGACCACATCGGAAACTGACGGCGCGGCGAAGCTCCGATCGGACGGATCGGCGGGTGCCTCTGGCCTGCCGCTCCGCCACCGGGGCGGGCGACCCCGCACTGGTGGCCTGCCCGATCCGCCACCCGGCCGGAAGAACCGGCACCGGCCACGCCGCTCACTCGACCAGGCCGATCCCGTTCGCGATCAGCACCCACTTGCCGGCCCAGATGCCGCCGTGGTGGGTGTTCGGCGTGTACCAGGCGGCGAAGTCGGACCAGGACATGGTCACGGCTCCGCTCGAGCCGGTGGGCGGGCTGACCCCGACGCCGAATTGGAGCGGGTTGGCGACAGTGACCGCCAGCGGGGACGCGGCGGCTCCGGCCTCGCCGAGCTCCACCCCGGTGACCAGCACGTAGTGGGAGCCCCCCGACACCATCACGATCACCGGCTGGCGGAGCAGGGCGATGCTCCGCGAGATCACGACCCCGGCGGCGCCCAGGGAAGCCTGCGGGGCGTCGCCGGCCCCGAGGTCGCCGAAGCGGTCCAGGGTCACCGCCACCGCATACGGAGACGCGTTCCACTCGGCGATCGTGTACCCGTCGTTGTGGGAGGTCTCGTAGCTCCAGAACTGCTGCTGGATGGCCTGGTCGCCGCCCGCCGGCAGGGTCACGCCGTCCGCCTGCAGCCACATCTCGATGTCGGCGGGGTCGCACCAGTCGGAGTTCTGCTGGGCGTGATAGCTGAAGGGGATCTCGATCGCCCCCGGGGGGTAGAGGGGCGACTCGTCGGCGGCGGCGTTGGAGGGGATGAGCACCGCCGCGAGGACCGAGATCAGCCCCACGGCGGTCGCCGTCACCACCGCCATCGGCCTGGATTGCCTCATGAGCAGAATCCAGGCTAGCCCCCTCGACCTTGCGATCGGATGAGATGTGGCTGAGAGGTGGCGATCGCCGCCGTCGGGGCCGTTCCCCGGGGCTGCCGGGCTCGGGGAGGTCAACTCCGTCTCGGGGCGTCGGCTCCGATCTCGAGGAGGTCAGATCTGATCTCGCGGAGGGCAGCTCCGTTGCGGGGAGGTCAGCTCCGATCTCGGGAGATCAGCCTGCCTCGCGGGTGAAGCGCGCCGCCTCGTCGGCAAGCTCGCGGCACGACTCCTCGAGCTCGCCGAGCACCGCGGCCTGCGCCTCGGCATCCCAGGAGGTCCAGGCGAGGCCGATCAGCTCGAGCTGGCCGAGCACCGCCTGGGCGGCGGCGCGGACGTCGTGCCGGGCTTCGCGCAGCGGGTCCGCCACCCCGGGCATCTGCAACCTCCAGGCGGGGCGCGCCTCGCAGCTCCTCAGACCCTCGATGGCGGCGGCCCCCGCCCGGGCCACGCGGTCGGAGACCTGCGGGGCGGGGGACCCGCCCGGGTCGACGGCCGCCCTCGCCTCCTGCAGGGCCCACTCCAGGGCCTCGGAGTCGGACACGGCCTGATTGTGCCAGCGTCATGTGCGGTCGAGGGGCATCGCGAAGCCCTACGCTAAGAGGCGATGGCCTTCCCCAGACGGCCGGCCCTCCCCGGGCCAGAGCGACGCCGGCCCAGCCGCGTACGCCGCTGGGCGATCCCGGCGCTGGGCGCGGTCACGCCGGTTGCCCTGATCGTCGTCAACATCGCCGTCTTCATCGTCAAGCACCTGGCCGCCTTCCGCTGGTCGATCGCCATCCTCGCCTTCGTGAGCGGGATGATGCTGAACAGCTGGATCGGGCTCAAGATCTACCG
>DNAU01000293.1 GCA_003491925.1 Chloroflexota bacterium | reverse complement strand
GGAGCGCCGCAGATGGCGACCCAACTCACTGTGCACGACCTCGATGTGACCGATCGCCTCCCGAATC
Source organism: Chloroflexota bacterium (assembly GCA_003491925.1). GTDB lineage: Bacteria > Chloroflexota > Dormibacteria > Aeolococcales > Aeolococcaceae > Changshengia. The sequence continues at coordinate 2,793 of DNAU01000293.1, read as the reverse complement.
CGACCGGTGACCGCCTTGCGGGCCCGCTCTGCGGGGTCAAGGCTCGCCCGTTGCCGCCCGCCCAGGCCGACCGCGGCGCCCAGCTCAGAGAGCAGGAGATCGCGCTCCTGGTGCGCCTGAGCGGCACGCTCCGGGTCGTTGGCGGCGGCTGCCCCAGCGAGCTCCACCTCGAGCTCCTCGAGACGCTCCCGGTACTGCCGCCGAGCCTGGGCGTCGAGGGCTGGCCCAGCATCCGCCTCGAGGCCGAAGCCGGACTCGGCAAAAGCCCGCCCTCGGGCGGCGGCCCCGGCCCCCGGCTGGACGCTGGCGGCGAGATCGACGGCCGCCAGCTCCCTGCCCGGGCAGGCTAGCAGCCGTGCGATGTCCCGCAGCCCCTTGCTGTCCCTCAGGCGCACCACTCGCCCGGCAAAGCCCAGCGACCAGAAGTCCCCCTCCCTGAGGAACGGGTTGGCTGCGCCGGGCTCCGTCAACAATTCCGCGATCGGCGTGCTCGTCGGTGCCGCCTCGCGTGGTGCTTCTGGCGTCTCTGCGAGAAAAGCCTGGGCTTCAGCGAGCGCCTGGTCGAGGCTGAGCTCCAGGCCCTGACTCCAGGCGGCATCTGCCTCCCCGGCGGCCTGCTCTGTCGCCGTCTCGATCCATCGTCGATAGCGCTCCACGTCGAGAGGCAAATCGTGATAACGAACACGATCCATCTCCGCTCGAGCGGCCCCCAGCAGGCGCAGCCCGACAGCCGGTTCCCCGAGCTGAACTGCGAGGATGCCGGTGCTGCTGACCGCGTTCACTGCAATGGACGGAGTTGCTCCTGTCTCCGCGATAATCGGGAAGAGGCCGGCCAGGGCGTGTCGTGCCGAGCCGTGGTCCTCCATCTCAATCGCGATCTCCGCGAGGTTCGCGCGCTGCACCAGCGCTGCCCAGACGGCTTCGTGTCTCTCTGCAATACCGATTGCCTGACGGTAGAGATCACGGGATCTTTCGAGGTCGCTGTCGTATACCGCAACCAGAGCCAGCCGGTTGAGCGGCTTGATCAAGAGCCGCTCGTCATCCGCCTGTCGGGCGAGGCGGAGGGCTTCTTCCCCTGACATGCGGGCGGTCTCGATATCACCTCGGTGCAGGGCCAGGCCGGCCTGGAACGCCAGCACATTCACCAGGTCTGGCCGACGTCCATCCTCGATGGCCAGTTGCCGAGACTCGGTGAGATAGCGCTCCGCCGCCTCGAACTCGCCGATCCGGATGGACAGGACCCCTGCCATCAGGGCTGCCTTCCCACGCTGCCGGGGCCCTGCCTGGATCGCCGACCGCGCCCAGTCGATGCCCTCGTCGTCGAGGTCACGGACGTACAAGAACCATATGAGCGCCGAAGCCAGCCGCGCCGCATCGTCACGGCAGCTGCCGAAGCCCCATCTGAGCGCGGCGCGGATGTTGGGAAGCTCGTCGTCGAGGCGCCGCAGCCACGGCAGGTCGGGTCCACCGAAGATCGGCCCCTCCGCGGCCTCGGCCAGGTCGGCCAGGAAGCTGAGGTGACGGGTCCGGGCCTCGTTGTCCTGCTCGGGTGCCGCCCGCAGCTTCGCGGCGGCATATTGGCGGACCGGTTCGAGCAGACGATAGCGTGCCTCCTCGGTGCTGACATCCGCCACCACCAGCGACCGTGCCACCAGCGAGGCAATCAACTCGAGGGGAGTGCCCTCGAGCGCCAGCCCCGTGAAGGCCGCCTCTGCCCCCTCCACGGTGAAGCCGCCCACGAAGACCGAGAGCCGGGCAAACGCCGCCTGTTGAACGGGCGTGAGGAGCTGATGACTCCAGTCGAGGGTGGCTCGGATCGTTCGGTGGCGGGGTAGCCGATCGGACCCGCCGCTGACCAGAAGGGCAAGACTGTCACCAAGGCGTGAGCTGACCTGCTTCAGAGATAGGACCGGCACCCAGGCGGCCGCCAGCTCCAGGGCGAGGGGCAGGCCGTCGAGGTTCCGACAGATCGTCGCGACCTCGGCAACATTGGCCGTGGTCAGGTTGAACATCGGGATCGCGTGTCTGGCTCGGTCACAGAAGAGCTGCACCGCCGCGGTCTCAGCCACGACCGAGACCTCCAGGACCCCTGCCGCCGGGGTGTCGAGGGGAGGGGCACGCCAGGCTTGTTCGCCCTCCACGCCAAAGGGCTCGCGGCTGGTGGCGAGCACCCGCAGGTCAGGGCAGGCTGCCAGCAACTGCAGGGCCGCACCAGAGGCCGCGGCCAGCACGTGCTCGCAGTTGTCCAGCAGCAGGAGCTGTCGGCCTGCGCAGAGCACCCGCGCCGCACGCTCCAGGTGATCGAGGCTGCGGTCCTCTGGGGCGCCCACCGACTGGGCGATGGTTCGCGCCACCAGCTCGGGGCTCTCCAGTCGGGCCAGGTCCACCAGCCACACCCCCCCAGGAAACGAATCGGAGCAGCCGCGGGCGAGCTCCAGTGCGAGCCGGGTCTTGCCCACGCCCCCCACGCCGATGATGGTCACCAGGCGCTCGGAGTCGAGGAGCGACCGGAGCTCCTTCAGCTCCGGCTGGCGTCCCCAGAATCGGGACAGGGTCGACGGAATGACCGCCCTCCGGTCCCCCGGTACCCCCATACGTGTACCCCCAGACGGCTGGAGGATAGGCCTGCCCTGAGACAACGTCAACGCGTGTGCTGCGCCTCCCCCCGCCAGCCAGCGTCACCATCACCATCCCCCTTGAGCCGCGGGCCGCGTCTGTCAAGGTGGTGTAAGAGAGACGGACGCCATCCGGGCGTCGTCCGGCTCGTTCACGCTGCTGCGGTGATCGCGGGCA